>JAMOPG010000232.1 GCA_027064715.1 Desulfobacterales bacterium | reverse complement strand
GTCCTGGTGGCCATAGGGGAGGGGAAACACCCGATCCCATTCCGAACTCGGAAGTTAAGCCCTCCACCGCCGATGATACTGCGGAACCTAATCCGTGGGAAAGTAGGTAGCCGCCAGGGCGTTTTGCTATGGCACGGGAAGTGGCGCAGTCTGGTAGCGCACCTGCCTTGGGAGCAGGGGGTCGCAGGTTCAAATCCTGTCTTCCCGATAAAAAAAGGCCAGCTAATATTAGCTGGCCTTTTTTTATCCCCAATATTCTAAAATTTTATAAGGGATAATAGATATTTTCCGCTTGGTTATATGGTGTATACATTAATAGGAGTTTATATTCCTTTTAAATTATGTTGACCACTACTCAAAAAAACTACTATTATTAATGATATAAGACATGCTTTTTTTACCCTTGCTAATTTTTTTTATCTGGCTAACAGACATATCAACTCCCATGAGTCCAACAGGATTTTCCTTGGAATTGATAATTGGAGCATAGCCTGACATGGTCCAACACATTTCGTCCTTTATTGGCTTATCATCTACAGATGGTTTAACAAAACCCATTAACATAGAATCAGGTGGATTCTTATAAGTTGTTTCAATGGGAAGAGGCATCTCATCTTCAGTTATTTTACCATCATTGTTATAATCTTTTGGTGGGGAATCTACAACAAAAATGGGTTTAGACCCTTCTAACCTCATGGTATAGGCATAGAGGAAATCATCACTTGCATTCTCTATTTTGCTCAAAATCTCTTGTATTTTTTTATACTCATAAGAATTTATGTCCTTACTATTTTTAATCTTTTCTAAAGAATCTCCAGATATAAGAAATGAGCCAAGACGAGAAACAGCAATGAGTTCGTTTTTTTATAGTATTGTACAGAGCGGATTTTGTTTCAAAATAGAAAAAGGATCCTGTGGCATCTGAGATAAGGAAAGTAATTAAGATTATTCCCCCAAATATTTTGGGTCTAAATTTCACATTAGACACTCCTCTTGGGATATCAAATTTTTATAGATCAAGTTTAGTCTTCGATCAATATCTTCAATTTATCTCCAGGATATATTTTTGAGTTTTTGTGTAAATTATTCCAAGAATAGAGTTTTGATGGAGAGACTCCAAATTTTTTGGCTATATTCCAGATATTATCACCTTTTTTCACCTCGTATAAGATTTCTTTTAAAGTCCTTTTCGCATGTTGTACATCCTGTGGATTGAGTTTAGGTATGTATAATTTCATCCCTGGCCTTAGGATACTTCTTTTCTTTAGGTTATTTGCGACTAATATAGTTTTTATTGGAACATGAAATCTCTTTGAAATGCGCCACAAAGAATCTCCCCCTTTTACTATATAATTGTATTTTTTTATTCTTAAAGCAACCTTTTGTTTTTTTGTATGTAATCTCTTGCTAGCCAAATAAGCCTTTGTTTTGGGGATTAAAATTGCTCTTCCTGGTCTTAAGAGATTGCTTCTGGTCTTGTTTATATTTTTTAATACAGATATTGGAACTCCATATCTCCTTGATATTCTCCACCAAGAGTCACCTCTTTTAATAGTGTATTTTAACAATCCTCCGTAAGGTCTTATTTTTTTGCTTTTTAAGATCTTAGTTGCCTTGGCCTCTAGATTTTTAGGTACATATATTTGAGACAAGACACCAGGTGGGGTTACATATCTTCTAAAATGAGGATTTAGCTTTTTAAATCTTTTCCATGACATTCCCAAACTTTTTGCCAATAAATATAGGTCAGTGCCTTCTCTTACAAAAAGGCGCACAGGAATATTATCTTCGTTAATATTAAAATCATTAAATCCAAGAGCATTTAAGTTTTTAATAATTTTTAAGATTGCCATAAACTTTGGTACATATCTCTTAGTTTCTTCTTTTAAATATCGATACTTTGATACCCTGAAAAAATCGTCACTATCACTTTTTTTGAGTGCCTTTTTTATCTTGCCTTCTCCTGCATTGTAAGCTGCAAGCGCCAGATACCAATCTCCAAACATCTCATACAAGTCTTTTAGGTATTTTGCAGCAGCAATAGTTGATTTGTAAGGATCTAATCTCTCATCAATCCACCAATTTACAGTTAATCCATATTTTCTTGCAGTTGCAGGCATAAATTGCCATATCCCTGCAGCACCAGCACGAGAATAGGCAAAAGGATTAAAACCACTTTCTGAAAATGGTAAAAAGGCCAGATCATCTGGTAAGTCATATTCTCTAAATACTCTTAAAATATATGGAAGATAACTATTTGCTCTATCTAACCATTTTTGGAAAGTTTTTTTTCGTGTTTCTGCATAATATTTGAAATATAGCTCAGTGTATTCTGTTTCCTTAATCTCTAATACAAGGTTATAGGGGAGATCTTCCTTTTTTTTAACCAATTTTTCTTCTTTATTTTTATTTGCTTTTGGGGTAACTTTATTCTCTTCTAATTGTTCTATTTCATCTGGACTGATGGTAACGTCTTTTTCTAAAGAATATTCATCTTCTTGAATGTCAGGATTTTGAGAGGAGGTTTTTAGGCTGTTAAAATTATCAGAAACAGAAGTCTGAGAAATTGACTTTTGGGGTTCACTCACTAACTTGTTATAATGAACTGAACAGGAAAAAAAAACTAGCATTAAAACTAATAAAAATATTTTTTTCATAGCTTCACCCTCAATTAAGTATTATGAAGGATTTTATTTTATCAGGAAAACAGGTGGTTTTGGATCTCATTAATAACGCCCCTGAGAAAATCGAAGTAGTATGGATCCAGAAAAACAGATTAAAAAATATTAAACAAATAATAAAGCTTTGTCAAAGCTTAAAAGTTAAGTATCAATTTGTGCCAAAGGAGAAGCTTGATAAGCTCACACAGCAAAATCATCAAGGGTTAGTGGCAAAGGTATTTGCCCCTGGTTTTTGGAATGAAAATCAACTGACAAAAGTGGTGAAAAAATCAAGGTTTCCAGTATTATTGGCCCTTGATGAGATACAGGATCAAGGTAATATTGGTGTATTGAGCAGAACCCTTTATGGCCTTGGTGGGGCTGGTATCATAATTCAAAAATATAGATCTGCGCAACTTGGAGAAAGGGCATTTAAATCATCATCAGGGGCACTTTATTATGTCCCAATATTTAGACCTCCAAATCTAAAGCAAATCCTAAAATTTTGTAGGGAGAATAAGTTTTGGATCTATTATGCAGGAACAGATCCAGATACAGAAAATCTTTTTGAGGTTCAAATCGATTTTCCGTGTGTGTTGGTTTTAGGTAATGAAGAAAAAGGGGTGAGGGATTCTGTGAAAAAAATGTGTCACAGAGGCCTGCAAATACCCATGCTTGGAGATTTTGATTCCTTAAATGTTGCCCAGGCAGGGGCGATATTTTTAGGTGAATTTTTGAGAAGATGGTTAACCACTCCAAAAAAATAATCTATCCAACTATATTGGGAATGTTGAGAATAAGCTCCTTAGTAAAAGTGATCATCTTATCCATAAGCCATGGAAATGACAGAAGCAGTGCCAAAAAAATAGCGAGAATTTTTGGAATAAATGATAAGGTCATCTCCTGAATTTGAGTTGCAGCCTGGATAATACTCACCACAACTCCCACAATAAGCCCTATTCCCACCATAGGAAGAGATAACATTAAGGTGAGTTCTATAGAATGCTTGGCAAATCCCACTACAAAATCAGGGGTCATATCCTTGTCTCCTTTTTTATTTAAAACTTGCTACTAAACTTCCAATGAGTAGATGCCATCCATCCACCAAAACAAATAACAATATTTTAAAAGGCAGAGAAATCATAACAGGCGGAAGCATCATCATACCCATGGCTAAAAGGATACTTGAAACCACCATATCAATAATCAAAAATGGTATATATATCAAAAAACCTATTTCAAAGGCAGTTTTTAATTCACTTATCATAAAGGCTGGGATTAGAATATAGGTTGGGACATCATCTACATTTTTGGGCCTATCCATTTTTGCGATGGACACAAATAAAGACAAATCCTTTTCCCGTGTATTTTTGATAAGAAACTCCCTTAAAGGTTTTTCTGCCTGTTTTAAGGCTTGTTTAAAACTGATTTCTTCATGTAAATATGGTTGTAATGCATTGTCATTTATAGACTTTCCCACTGGATACATCACTACAAAAGTCAGAAAAATAGCTAGACTGATAAGTACCTGGTTTGGGGGCATTTGTTGAATTCCCATTGCCTGTCTCAAGAATGAAAATACAATAATTATTCTGGTAAATGACGTAACTGTCAAAATAATGGCAGGGGCTATTGATAATACTGTAAGCAAAAAGAGTATTTCAAGAAGAACAGAAACTCTTTGTGGCTCACTTGCCTCATCAGGAAGCGTGAGCTTTAAAATAGGGGTACTTATTTCTGCTGAAAAGACATTAGATGTGATGAAAATACTAACTATTATCAGAATTAGGAGAAAGAGTTTTTTGTTGTAAAATCTTTTTAAACTCCTGGCCATGGTCCCTACTTACCTCTTTCAAAAGTGTTATATTGGATTCTGTAACTCCTATTAGCAAGATGCTATCCAAAAACTGTACCAACATAAGGGATTTTTTGGGACCAATAGGGAAGTTCCCCATTATTTTTAGTTCATTCTCTTTTATAGCGCCTTGAGTTTTTAAAGAGATCTTTTTTATCAAAAATAGAACACCACTCACTATAGCCAGGAGCAAAAAGAGAATTCCTAAAACTTTTAAATAATAAGTGGCAGTTAGTTTATCCAAGTTGCTTCACCCTTTCCATTGGGCTTATAATATCTGTCAATCTAACACCATATTTTTCATTTATCACCACAGCCTCACCCCTTGCAACCAATTTCCCATTGACAAGTATTTCTAGGGGTTCTCCAGCCAATTTGTCCAGCTCAATAACTGATCCCTGTCCAAGTTGAAGCAGATCATTTATTAATATTTTAGTGCGTCCCAATTCTGCTGACACATTTAGAGGAATATCCAAGATAAATTCTATGTCCCTTGAGGTAGACACTCCCTTTGAAGCCTCATCTGTGATGTCTTTAAATTGGACATCTCTGGCTTTAAAGGCATCTTTTTTCTTTTGCCTTTCTTTTTGTAATGCCTCTTCCTCTTCTTCTAATGCCTTGGCCCATTCTTCAGCTAGTTTTTCTTGATCAACCTCTGAATCAGCCTGGCTTGATGTCTTCTCTTCCGCATCACTCTCTAATACTCCCTCTTCTTCTAATGCCTTGGCCCATTCTTCAGCCAGTTTTTCTTGATCTATTTGGTTTTTGTCTGCCATAGTCTCTCCTTACATTGAAAGTAATTTTTCTGAGATATTGGGATCTAAAAGCTGATAATTTTCTATCTCTTTAGTAATAAGTACTGCCTTATTGCCTTTAGTTATTCCAGGTTTTCCTAAAAACTTAGGTATTCCTTCTATCTCTACTATTAATTCATCGTCTACATATGTATTTAACAACAAGATATCTCCTTTTTTTAGGTTTAACAGTTGCCTTGGAGTTATTTTGGTAAAACCAAGGTTTACCACAACTTCCACAGGTGTCTCCATTAACCTTTCTTTTATTCTAACTATCCATGTCTGATCTATTTCTAATCGTTCAGATTGATAAGAGGCATAAAGCTTTCCCCTTATTGGCTCAATAGTGGCATATGGAAGACCAATGATCAAATTCCCAATGGCATTTTCTAATTCCACCTCAAAGGAGGCAACCACAATCACATCTCCTGGTGGAATGATAGACGCAAACTGGGGATTGATTTCATTTCTTTGGAATTCTATTTGTACCTCATGTACAGGTCTCCATGCATTTTCTAGTTCTTTTAAAGCTATGAGCACTACCTTGTGTATAACTGCCTGTTCAATTGGTGTAAAGTCACGACCTTCTACTTTTGGTTGTGTACCTGATCCTCCAAAGAAATTTTCAATAAGTGCAAATACCAATCTTGAGTCTATGATCAAAAGGGCATTTCCCCTTAACGGATTCATTTTAAATATATTAATAGAAGTGGGAACAGGCAAAGATCTCATAAATTCTCCAAATTTTATCATATCCACAGAAGTTGGATTTACATCTAACCTCTTTCTCATTATGGTAACAATTGCATTGGAAAATTGTCGAGCAAATCTGTCGTTTATGATCTCCAAAACAGGCATACGACCGCGAATTATGCGGTCCTGGTTTGTTAGATCAAAGGGGATAACATCACTTTCTTCTTGGACTTCTATCTCAGGTTCTTCTTCTTCCCCTTGAAGACCTTTTAGTAAGGCATCAACTTCTTCTTGGTTTAAAATCTTACTCATGGGTCTTACCCTTATTTATTTTTTATAAAATAACCAACATTTTTTAAAAGTCAAATATGTGACAATGAGGTAAGTTTTATATTTTGCCTTTTATCCAATTATTGTACCAAGAATTCAGTAAAAAATACATTTGTTACAATTGGTTTTTCAAGTATCTGATTTAGTCTTTGCGCAATTTCCATTTTTAATTTGTATTTCTTATCCAAGGTAGACAGATCATCAAAGGTTTTAGAAGATAAAAGAAGTATTAATGTATCTTTGATAATTGGCATCTTTTTTTCAATAAGTTTTTCTGGTTCTGTTCCTTTTACCTCAAGTTCAATGGAGATCTTTAAATATCTCCTTCCTAAAGGATCTGCAAGGTTTACTAGTATTGTAGGTAGCTGAACCAATTTTGTTTGAATTGCAGGTGGGGATTCTTTTTCTTGCCCCTTGTCACCCTTTTTCTTTTGTTCTTCTTTGGCTTCTTCTATTTTTTGTTCTTTTTTTTCTACCTTTGTCTCTTCTTTATTTTTGGCAAAAAATTTTTTGTATGCAAAAAACCCCCCTCCACCAACTAAAGCCAAGACCAAAAGTAGTATTAAAATCAAAAGCAGCTTACTCTTTTTTTTGGGCTGTTCAGCTTCTGTTTCTTTTTTATCTTTTGCCATCTTATACTCCTTTTTTTACAGATATGTTTTTGAGAAAGGTCTGTTTTTTATAAGTATTTCAACCCTTCTATTTTTGGCCCTATTTTCTAGGGATATATTTGGCACAAGTGGTCTATCAGGTCCATAACCAGCTATGGAAAATATTTCAGGCCTTGCCCCCTTATCAAGAAAATATTTTAAAACAGAAAAGGCCCTTAAATAAGAGATTTCATAATTTAGGTCCTTACTTCCTATATCGTCTGTATGTCCAGAAATATTTACAGGGGCATCTATTAGCAATATGAGATAATAGACCTGATCTAAGATCTTTTTTGCCAAATCAGTCAGTAAGATAGAGCCTGATTCAAAGGTTATTTTATCACTTAACATAAGCACAACACCTTCCGGTCTATTTAATATTTCTATATTTTCCATAATGGTCTTTCTGTTTATATCTGGGGGCAGAATCTCATCTGGGAACAAAAGATCTTTAATGCGATCTGGCTTTTCTAGCATCTCCCACGGATTTTCCAATATCTCTTTAACAAAGGTGATTCTGGTTGGAATTTTACCTGCAGGTGTAGATTCCATAAAGCTCACACAATCGGTAAAACTCTTAAATGCCATTTTTAAGACTTGTTTGTCCATAGATGACATACTAAGCAGTAGAACAAAAAAGGTGAGCAGTAAGGTCATCATGTCAGAAAAGGTAACAAGCCAGGCCTGGGAGTCTCTTTTCTCTTCTTTTTTTTCTCTTTTTGCCATAACTATTCTTTTATTTCTGGTATCTGGAATTCAAACCCCTTGTATTTAAAGGAGTTTTTAATCTCCTTTAGTCCTTTTAGTTGCTTAAATTCTCTTAATTTGTTTGGATTGTGTAATATGTATGAGCGCTTATCCAGTATAAACTCAACACGCCTATTTTTTTTCCTACCAAGCATAGTATCATTTGAATATAGAGGACGATATTTCCCGTACGCCTCTATTATTAATTTGTCAGAGGGAACTCCTTGGGATAGTAAATATCTATATACTGTAATGCACCTTTTTACAGATAAGATCCAGGATGTATCTATTTTCTTGATATCTTCTAATCCTTTTTTCATTGTAACTAACTTCTCAATATCAGGCCTTTCATATAATGATGTATGTCCTCCAATCATTACTGGATATTTGACGTTTTTCAAGATAGGTGCGATCTTTTTTAATATAGCCTTTCCAGATGGAGTGAGTTCACTGGAGTTTTTTAAAAAAAGTACTTCAGCATTTATTGAAAATATCTGGATAAATTTGTTTTCTCTAAAATCGAGATCTTCTGAAAAGTCCTCCCATAGGAGATTTTTAAGTGGCTCTAAATCCTCGCTTTCCATAACTCCAGGCTCCAATAGCTCAGGTGTTTTGCTTATTTTTTTTCCCATTATGCTCAAATTTTCCATTCCAATACCAAATGCACTGGATAATGAGCCAAGGGCCAGATATTGTTTTTTCACATCAATCATAGAAGACATGCTAAGCAGTAGCACAAAAAAGGTTAGCAATAGGGTCATAACATCTGAGAAGGTAACGAGCCATTCTGGAGTCTCTTCCCCTGATGCACTCTTTTTTTTCTTTTTTTTTGCCATACCTATCACTCTTTGGTCCGTTCTTTTGGTGGAATAAAGCTATTTAATTTCTCTTCAATAATCCTAGGATTTTCTCCTTTTGATATTGAAATTATACCTTCTAACATAAGTTCTTTTAATAAAATTTCCTCTTTATGTCTTGTCCTCAACTTTCCTGCCAGGGGATTAAACAATAGATTAGCCAACACTGCACCATACAATGTAGTAATAAGTGCCACTGCCATTGCAGGTCCTATGCTACTTGGATCATTCATAGTCTGTAACATTTGAATAAGTCCAATAACAGTTCCAATCATTCCCAAAGCTGGTGCATAAGATCCCATTGCACTTAAAAGTTCTGCGCCTAATTCGTGTCTTTCTTCTAGGTAATTTATCTCAGTTTCTAAGATCTCTCTTATGGCCTCTGGTTCCATTCCATCTACTGTGAGTTGAAGCCCTTTTTTTAAATAAGGGTCATCTACTTCCCTTATTACAGGTTCTAAAGAGAGTATTCCTTCTTTTCTGGCTTTTTGGGCGTAATCTAAAAATTTTTCTGTGAGCTCAGTTGGCGTTGGTAACTTATAAAGTAGTGTATTTTTCATTACCCCAATCACCCCAATTACGTTTTTTAAAGGATAATTTATAAGAGTAGCTCCTATTGTCCCTCCAAAAACTATTAATACAGAGGGGATATTAATAAAAATTGCTGGGCTACCACCCATGACAATGGCTGAAATAACAAGACCAAAGGCAACTACAATTCCAATAAGAGTGGCAAGATCCATAACTCAACTCCACTTAAACTGGGATTTATTTCTTATATTGTCTTTCCCCAAATATTTTTGTGCCTATTCTCACAATAGTTGCACCTTCTAAGATTGCTTGTTTAAAGTCTGAACTCATACCCATTGAAAGATGAGGAAGAGATATTTTTAGTTTTTGTTCCAAATCTTCTTTAAGTTTTCTCAATTTTGCAAAATATGGTCTTACCTTCTCTGGATCTTCCATGTATGGAGGCATGCACATAAGACCTTTTATTTTAAGCCTGCTACATTCCTTTAGCAGAGCTTCTGTAAATTTTTCCAGATCTTGTTCTAATACTCCACCTTTTGTCTCTTCCTTAGCCACATTTACTTCAATTAATATATCTTGGTAATAATCTTTTTTCTCACATCTTTTGTCTAATTCTTTTGCAAATTTTAAAGAATCCACAGAATGTACCATTGAAAAATTCCCTGCAATATATTTTGCTTTATTTGTCTGACACCTTCCAATGAAATGGAAATTCACATCAGGTTCTGATATATCTTCCATCTTTTTTAGTGCTTCTTGCACATAGTTTTCTCCAAAATCTCTATGCCCATCTTCAATCGCCCACTTAATATACTCAGCAGGTTGTAATTTAGATACTGCAACAAGGATAATGTTGTCTTCTTTTCTTCCACTTTGGTTTTTTGCCTCTTCAATCTCTTGTTTTATCTTTCTAAGGTTTTTACTAATTTGGTCTTTAGTCAACATTTTTAGAACTCCATTGCATATAAATTTGCTATAAATCTTTCATCCTCGTTCCATTTGGGTTTTACCTTGACCCATAGTTCCAGATATACCTTGGTATTGAGTAAAGCCTCAAGCTCCATTCTCGCCTCTTTTCCCACTTCTTTTAACATCCTCCCATTTTGTCCAATCACTATTTGTTTATGGTTTTTCTTAGCAACATATATGGTTGCATAAATTTTGGTTAGGTTTTTCTCTCGCTCCTCTATCCACTGTTCAATCTCCACAGCAACAGAGTATGGAAGCTCTTTTTTTAATTTAAAAAATAGTTTTTCTCTTATGATCTCTGCAGCCATAAATCTAAGAGGCACAGATGATACTTGATCTTCTGGAAATAAAGGAGGTCCAACTGGAAGCCTGTTTTTTATTTCTTCTAAAAGTTCAAAGATTCCCTCTCCTGTTAATGCAGAGATCAAAAATATCTCCACATCGCTAAAATATTGAGCTATCTTTTCCATAACTGGCAAAAATAGATTTTTGTTTTTGACCTTGTCTATTTTATTTATTGCAATCAAAAGTTTTTCTTTGGCCTTTTCTAATGGTTCTATGAGAGGTGAAATTTCTTTATCTAGCAATGATAAATTGTCTATATATCTCGTGCCATCAAAAAGTAAAAGGATACAATCAGCTCCATGTAAAGCTTGCCAAGCGGTCTCTACCAAAAATCTATTAAGAGTTTCATTGGATTTGTGGATACCTGGGGTATCTAAAAGGACTATCTGGCAATCATCTCTGTGTAAGATTCCATTTATCCTGTTTCTTGTGGTCTGTGGCTTTGGGGTAACTATGGAGATCTTTTGTCCAATGTAGGCATTTAATAAGGTTGATTTTCCAGCATTTGGTGGGCCAATGAGTGCCACAATCCCACTTTTAAAATTTTCAGGTATCATGTTTTCCATTTATTCCTCCCATGTTAAAATTAATGCTCGTTGTTTGTTTCTTAACACCTCATATTTTATTTTATTCTTGTTGTTTTTTCAAACTTAAGTTAAGTTTTGCAAGTGAATTGGTCAATGGTTAATTTTGTTTAAAAAATTAAATTGGTTATGTTTAGAAAGAGTTTTTGATATGAAAAAAGACTTAATTATTGTGGAGTCACCAGCCAAGGTCAAAACCATAAAAAAGATTGTGGGAAATAAATACTTGGTTGAGGCCACAGTGGGGCATATTAGAGATCTTCCCACAAATTCATTGGGGGTGGATGAAAACAAGGATTTTAAACCTACATATGTTATTTTACCAAACAAAAGATCTGTTGTGAAAAGATTAAAAGATAGCGCCAAAAATGCAAATCTCATATTACTTGCCCCAGATCCTGACAGGGAAGGAGAGGCAATTGCATGGCATGTGGCAGAAGTTTTAAAAACAGTAAATCCAAATTATAAAAGGATCCAATTTAATGAAATAACTGCCACTGCTATAAAAAAGGCATTAACTGAGCTTAGAGACTTAGATGAAAAGCTTTTTAACTCTCAACAAGCAAGGAGGATTTTAGATAGGCTTGTGGGATATAAAATATCCCCTCTTCTCTGGCAAAAGGTGAAAAGGGGAATTTCAGCTGGTAGGGTGCAATCTGTTGCTTTGAGGCTTATTGTTGAAAGGGAGAGGGAGAGACAGGCCTTTGTACCAAGAGAATATTGGGTCGTTAAGGCACATCTTTTAACAAAAAATAATGAAGAATTTGTATGTGATTTGTGGAAGATTGATGGGAAAAAGGCTGATATTCCCAATGAAAAAAAGGCGTTGGAGCTGGAGAAGAGTCTGCTAGATGCCACTTTTAAGGTGGTTGAAGTCAAGGAGAAAGAAAGACTGAGGGCTCCAAAGCCACCCTTTATCACCTCTACACTCCAACAAGAGTGTAATGTGAGATTTGGATATTCAACAAAGAAGGTTATGAGTATTGCTCAAAATCTGTATGAAGGGATGGAGTTAGGCGATTTGGGCGTCATGGCACTCATCACCTATATGAGAACTGACTCAGTAAGGGTTTCAAAAGAGGCACAAACAAGTGCCAGAAAATGGATTGGTCAAGCATTTGGAAAAGAGTATGTTCCCTCTAAAATAAGAAATTTTAAGACCAAATCCTCTGCTCAAGATGCTCATGAGGCAATTCGTCCTATAGATATAAGTATAACACCAGAACAGGTGAAGCCCTATCTTCCAAGGGATCATTATCAAGTTTATAAGATCATATGGGAAAGGTTTGTTGCTTCTCAGATGGCAAGTGCAAAGATCTTGGATACAGAGATATTAATTGAAGCCAAAAATACCCTGTGGAGGGTAAAAGGGGAACAGATAATATTTGACGGTTTTTATAAGGTTTATACCTATGGGATAAAAAAGGATGTGATCCTTCCCAAGGTAGTTGCGCAAGAAGAACTAAAATTAAATAAACTAAAAAAGGAACAGAAGTTCACCACTCCACCTGCACGTTATAGTGAGGCCACACTTGTGAAAAAGATGGAGGAAAATGGCATTGGAAGGCCGTCAACCTATGCCCAGATAATATCTACCTTAAAAGAAAGGGAATATGTAATAATGGAGGACAAACAATTTGTCCCTACAGAACTGGGTTTTATTGTGTGTGACCTGTTGATAAAACACTTTCCTGAGCTAATGGATATAAATTTTACAGCTGATATGGAAGAAAAGTTAGACAAGGTTGCAGAAGGGCAACTTGATTGGGTAGCCTTACTCAAGGATTTTGCAAAATATTTATATCCTGCTTTAGAGAAGGCAATGAATGAAATGGAGCTTGTAAAAAAAGGAAAAGAAACAGATTTGATCTGTGAGAAATGTGGCTCCAAAATGGTTATAAAATTTGGGAAAAATGGAGAATTTTTGGCATGCTCTGCATATCCTGCATGTTCAAATACAAAGAATTTTAGAAGGAATGAAAAAGGGGAAATAGAGATAATTGACAATTCAGAAAATAAAGAGGAAGTAGTTGGCCGATGCCCTGAGTGTGGCGGAGATCTGGTTGTTAAAAAGACAAAAAAGGGCGCTAGATTTATTGCGTGTAAAAATTATCCAAAGTGTAAATATACCAGGTCATTTTCAACAAATGTAAAATGTCCTATGGTGGGTTGTGACGGAGAGATAGTTGAGAGATCAACAAAGAAAGGAAAGATCTTTTATTCGTGTAGCAATTATCCTAAATGTAAATTTGCAATATGGAATCCTCCTTTTGATAAGAAATGTCCAGAGTGTGGTTTTGGGATCTTGGAGATTAAGGTAAGCAAGAGTAGAGGGAAATATCTTGCTTGCCCAAACAAGGATTGTAACTATAGGGAAAAACTAGAGGAATAAGAGGGTGAAAGAGATAAAGGCAGTGCAGATTGTGGGATCTAAAGATTCTGGGAAGACCCATTTTATTTTAGAATCATGCGATTTTTTTCGCTCCTTTAAAAAGATATAAGGAAGGAGAGATCAAGATACATATAAATCCTGGAAAATAGAGATGTTGTATGTTTTTTAAAGTAGTTACTATTGAGGAATTTTATAAACTATTTCATAATTTTTCAACAGTTTCAGATTATTTACTAAAAAAGACTCAAGATGCATTAGACTCTGTTATATTTGAAGATATAGTTGCAAAAGAAGACTTTCCACCATTTAACCGTGCATGTATGGATGGGTATGCTGTTTTAGCAAAGGATACCTTTGGGGCGGCTGAGGCATCACCATGTTATTTAAAGGTAATTGGGGATATAAAGATAGATGAAATTCCAGACATTGAAGTTAGGGATGGAGAATGTGCGCAAATATATACAGGTTGTCCTATGCCTACTGGAGCTGATGCAGTTGTCATGGCAGAATATACAGAAAAGGTGTTTGATGATGAAGTGGAGATCAGGCGAAGTGTTAGCCCTTATGAAAACGTTATAGTTAAAGGAGAAGATTTTTCAAAAGGGGATATATTGGTTCAAAAGGGAACTAGGATCAGGGCGCAGGAGATAGGTATCTTAATGGAATTTGGGAAATGTGAATGCAAAGTTTACAGGCAAGTAGGAGTTGGTATTATAAGTACTGGCAATGAGCTTATGCCGCCTGATACAAAGGATCTTCCTTTAGGTAAGATACGGGACGTAAATTCTAATACAATAGGGGCAATAGTTAAGAAAAACTTTGCTCAACCAAAATACTATGGAATAATACCAGATAACAGAGAAAGATTAAAAATAGCCATTGAAAAGGCCATTTCAGAATGCGATGTGGTGCTTATCTCAGGTGGAAGTTCCATTGGCACAAAGGATTTAACAGAAGAGACTATCATGAGTTTTCATGATAGTGAAATATTATGTCATGGGGTTGCAATTAGTCCAGGAAAGCCAACCTTGTTTGCAAAGATAAAAGACAAGCCCATTATAGGTATTCCAGGACAGGTGACCTCTGCGCAGATTGTTATGCATATCTTGGTAGCACCTTTTTTGAGATATCTATCAGGAGAAAAAGATTACTTTTCAAAAAGATATTGTCCATCTGTTTACGGCTATCTATCAAAGAATGTGCATTCTAAAAAGGGCAGGGTGGATTTTATAAGAGTAAGATTGAACGAGACAGATAATAAGATTTATGCTGAACCGATTCTGGCAAAATCAGGAATCATAAGAAGCCTTGTTCAATCTCATGGGATCATCAAAATTCCAGCTTCTTATGAGGGACTGTTAAAGGATACACTTGTTGAAGTAATATTACTTTGATCGATTTTTTTTTTCTTTACCTTCCTCATCCATCCAACAATATCTCAACATCAAGTATGTGTTGAATGGAATCTGTTTTTTTCTTCTTTATTATCTTCTGGCTCAAGGTCTTCAATCTCCAATTCTAACACATCCTCTGTTGAATTTCCCTTCCCCTCTATTTTATTGATCTGTTCCTGTTTTAGTTCTGTGTCATGAAAGTCATCTATTTCTAGAACTAGTTCATCATCTAAAATATTATCTTTTTCTTTTTTCCCAACTGTTAAATCTTCATTTATTATTTCATCTGTAACAGATATTATTTCATCAACTTCATCTAGTTCTTTATCTACATCTTTGTTCATTAATTTTGTTTCTTCAATATGAGAAAATTTATTATCAACCATTTGATCTGTATTTGACTCTTGAACTTCTTCTAAAAAGAGTGATGCATCTATCTCTATATCATCTTTTTTATTTTTTTCATCTGTAATGTATTCAATATTCTGCTCTTGTTCAACAAATTTTTCAGGTTGAGCAAAAAAATAATCTTCTTCTTTTACTTCATCTCTATTTTTATATATGTCGTATGCTGTTGTATGTGGCTCTGTAATCCAATCAATACCTAATGCCTTTTTTATATCATTCCATGCAAAATTACATTTTGGGCATACGTTATAATGGTCAAAAGTTGTATATTTGCAATTTGGACAAAACATAATTTAAGTCCTTTTTTAAATTTGTTCATATTGAATATGACTTAATTGAGTCTTTTTCTTTAGTTTATATATCTTTTTCAAATCATCCACAATAGCAACTAACTGTCCATATGCCTTTTTTATCTTTTTACCATAATCAGTTAGTTCATTGTCAGATTTTTTTATGTATTTTGATATGAGGTATCTATCATTTAATACCTTATTACACAACATGATCACATGTTCCATTAAGTCTTCAAAATATATTACACTGTCAAATTTAAATCCCTGGGCGATCTCCTTTATCTTAGTGAGGGTTTCTAGATATCTAATCTTTTCTCCTTTATATTCTTTTTTTACCAGTTCTTCAAGTATTCTTATCTTTCTTGCCTGCTGAATGTAATTATATTGTCTCCAAACTTCTTGAAACACATCTGCATGTTTTTGAAATATTTCAAAATTATCAGGATTTAATAGATAGTTATCTAAAACTTTAGTGATCTTGTGGAAAAATTCATCTGAATAACCCAATATTCTTCTTTGGTGTTTTTTTAGCCATGCATACAAAAATTTTAGTCTTTTTTCATGTGTTTCAGTGTTTTCTACTATTTCATTCCTCTTATATTTTATTCGCCCAATAAATTCACCTTTTACAATATCATTTAAGATATAGGTCATAAGTGTGATATCTTTTATTATGTTATAGTTAGTGGTCACCTCTAAAGTATAAGGGTTTATAACTTCTTGCTTTGATACAGATAATGCCCTGTCAGTTCTAATGTTGTTTGGGTCATAGCTATGTTGTCTGTAATGAACCCTTAAAATCACACATGGGGGATCTTCTGAGATTAAAAGATTCTCTTCTTTTAAGCTTTTTATTATGTCTTTTTGCTTTTTTTCAATTTTGACTAGAGCAATCTTTTCCACTTTTGGATAATTGATAGATTCTTTGCTTTTGTATAAGGTGGTAATTGTTCTATCAGATTGGCCAAGGACCCTAATCAAAAAATCTTCACCCATTTTAAATAGTTTTCTGGCAAAAAGGGCAGCAGAAGTCCTTCTTTCTGAGGCTATTGGAAATCCATAAAGCTCCATTAAGAATTGATATACAAATATTCTATTTAACTCATATAGTCTATTGTCTCCTGGTTGAAATTTTTTTATTTTAAGACCAAATCTTTTGAGTTCTGTATCTAGATCTGAAGGAAAAGATCCATAGATTCCTGCAAAATAAAATTTTCCGTGTGTGTTTTTGGCTATCACATGGGCCCTATCCATTTCAACGATATATTTTATTAATCTTGGATAATTCGCTATATTTGTAATATTTTCATGCACTTCGTCATTTTTAAATTTTTCATGTAATTTTCTCGGAAGTCTGCTTAAGAAAGTAGAATAGTTGTGTTGGATAATTGCAGGTTCAAAAGGGGTAGCTGCGCCACTAATGTCTGTTATTGCATCTTCAATACAATGAAGTAAATCAAATTGAAAGATTTCATTAAAATAATCTAATGTCCTGTCAAATACTACCATGCTAAACCCAGGAAGATTATTATATTCATCTAAGGCTGGTTCAAACGATGGAAGCAGTTCCTGCGCATGAACCAGGGGATAAGTATCCATGTTTTCAAAAAATGGTTTTAGCAGACAAAATTTGATATGTACCACATCCAGAAAATTCATCAAATCTTTAAAAGACGAAAAAAAAGAAGGCCTTATAAATGTATATGGATCAACCCATTTAAAGTTATTTACAAGAGAAAATGCAACTTCCCAACTCAGCTTCATCTATTTTCCAATCTTATTTTAGCATCATTTTTTTGAAATGCCCTTACAAGTAACAACTTTTAACTTAAAACTATCTATCTTTCAATTACAATAGTGGAGTTTTTTAAAGATTGGTCTTATCCTTATTTTTATTTACTTTTTTGGCCCTAGGGTGAGTTTGGTCATAAATTTTGGCTATCTTTCCAAGGCTAACATGGGTATATCTCTGGGTGGTTGATAATCTTGAATGGCCCAGCAGCTTTTGCACAACCCTCAAGTCAGCTCCAGCTTCTAACATATGAGTGGCAAAGGAATGTCTCAGACAATGAGGAGATATGGGGTATGGAAGATTTGCCTTTAAACACGCATTCTTAATAATTCTAAGGGCCTGTCTTCTGTTTAATCTCTTTCCCCTTATTCCCAAAAAAAGCGCCTTTTCTCCTGGCTTTGGGCTAAAGGCCTGTCTTTGTTCTAGATATTTCAAAATAACTTCTCTGGATTTTTGGGTGAGAGGAACAATCCTTTCCTTATTCCCTTTGCCTTTTATTTTAAGTACCTGTTCACCAAAATCAATATCATCAATGTTTAAAGAGAGTGCTTCACTTATCCTAACTCCTGATCCATAAATGAGTTCCATAAGGGCTCTGTCTCTTATTCCTTTTGGGGAGTTGTCTGTTGAATTGTTTAGCAGGTTAGTTACCTGGTCAACACTTAGGATTTTTGGATGATATTTACCCATCTTGGGATTATTTATGCCAATGATTGGATTTTTTTTTACCTCTCCCTTTTTTTCTAAAAATTTAAAAAATCCCCTTAATGATGAGAGTTTCCTAGAGATTGTGCTCTTTTTATAACCCCTTCTATGAAGATCCTTTAAATATCCCAATATATGTTCTTTGGTGATAAGTCCAGGATCTTTTATGTTATAAGATTTAGTGATAAAATCCATAAAAGAAGTAAGATCATTGTAATATGAAGATACTGTAGCCTTAGAAAAGGATCTTTGCCCTTGTATATATTTTATAAATTTATCTATCTTGTGCTCCATAATTTCTTCTATCTAAGATATATGAACTTTTTGGAGATTTTTTGGCTGCTTTTTTTAGGTTTACTGCAATTTGTGATGCCTCTCCATAATGTTTTAGATTTCCCCTATTAAAAACAACACCAATGGATATGGCCATTAAAGGGAATTTTTCTATCTTACCTTTTCTGTTTTTAGAAATAATAAAACCCTGTTTCCTATCTACAGGATCATAAAAATAGGGAATTATTGCATCAAAATTTTTTGTAATATTTTTACAAACTTCTTCTGCCTTTGGGATGGGGACAATAAATACAAAATCATCTCCCCCGATATGACCAACAAAGCCCTCTGCTCCACAATGTTCTTTTACTGTATTTACAATGATTCTAGATGTCATCATTAATACTTCATCTCCACGAGAAAAACCATATTTATCATTATATGATTTAAAAAAATCAAGATCACAATATCCTAGGGCAAATTCCTTTTTTGCATCTATGAGGCCTTGAATTTTTTGCATTATAGTTGTGTTGCCTGGAAGTTTTGTGAGTGGATTAGCATCTAAAAATCTGGATGCCTTAGAAGTGGTTAATTCTATTCTAACTAAAGCTTCTATTTCTTTTATAGGTTTTAGAATAAAATCATCAATCTCAAATTCAGGGTCTAATAACTCTTTTATTTTTTGTAAAACATCTATATTCAAGCATATTATTAAAGGTATGTGCAGATACACATTTTCGCCTTTTATTAATTTTATCATCTCTTGATATGATATATCATCTATTTCAGTATCTAGAATAATTAATCCAGGTGGAGATTGGAGTATCTTTTCTATAACATGTCTTCCTTTATTAAATGTATATACCTTACCTTTCTCTTTTAAAATTTTTTGAAATAGATTTATCAAATCTTCATTTGAAGAGATCAAAAATATTTCCTGTATGTTTTTATTCATAGATATTTACTTTGGTATAAATGTTAATACTTCTATAATATTCTCTAAAACCTGGTCCATAATCTTTGCCAATTTTTTAAAGGTGAGTCCTAGACTCAAAAAACTCTTTTTTTGAAGTAGAGGTACAATCTCATCACCACTAAAACCTACTTCTAATACCTTTGAGATACAATCAGCAACATGTACAACATTGGCAAAGTCAGGATAAAATTTGGCAAGTGATGGGTTATGGTGATATGCCAAGGCCTCTTTTGTTGGCAGCGGTAGTTTCCAATGATCACATAGCCAGGCATTGACTCTATCATGACCAAAACCCAATATCTTTTTTTCTGCTTCTAAATAGGAAATATCTTCTTTTTTTTGCACCTCTTCTATTTCTTTCTTCTCTTCAGGAAGCTGGATAGCAATAATCACTTTTCCTAAATCATGTAAGAGTCCTGCAATAGCATATTCTTCTGGATCTTTAAGGTTGATCTGTTCTGCAATTATCTTGCTTATAGTGGATGTACAAAGGCTGTGTTCCCATAGTCCCACCATGGAGGATGTTATTACGTCAAAAACAGCAGTAGAAATAATAATTCCTCGTATTACATTAATACCTAAAAGTACCAAGGCATGGTGTATTGTGGTAATTCTACCTGGAAATCCATATACAGGGGAATTTACCATCTTTAATACCTTAGCTGACAATACCTGATCCTTTGATATAACATCTGCTATCTGTTTTGGAGAGGTATTTTCATCCTCTATCATTTTAGTCACTTCATCTAAAACAGGGGGTAGGGTAGGTAAGTTGTCTACAGACAATATCTTTCCCTTTCTCTCTGTCCTTAGATCCCGCATATAAAACTAATCCCCCTGATTTTCCATTTTTTTTAGTTGATAATTAAAATATATAAAGAAAAATTTTTTTACTTTTTGCATCCATTTGTCATTCTTATGCTTTCTAAAAATATAATCAAGTCTTTCAATACGATTTTTTATGGAAAATCCATACATTCCCTCGCTCATATCAAGGGGAGCGCCTTTAACTACGATGAATTTTATCCCTTGTTTTTTTAAGATGGCTATGTGATCTTCTTTTAATTCAGTGTTTTCTGAAATCAAAACCATGCCATTATCTTTCAGAACAGGTTTTGCCAATACCATCCCCTCTTTTGCTTTATTCAAAGGGATCTTTTGCATGTCTACTTCTCCTTTTTACATCCCAAGAGAATACACATTTTGTGCCATTTTTTTCACTTTTCCTGAGACTTCAAGTTGGATAAGTAATGAGATTACACTTGATGGTTCTATCTCTAATTCATCACAAATCTCATCTACATCAGCCTGGCCCTTTTTCATCAAGAGCTCTAAAATCTTTTGTTCCAATGTATTATTAGACTCTATCATTGATGCAATACTGTTTTCCATATTGTTAAAACTGTGTTCATTTAATTTGGTGGTTTTTATATAAGGTGAAATTTCATCAATGATATCTTTTGCATTTCTAATAAGTATTGCCCCTTCTCTAATTAAATTGTTATTTCCTGCAAACATTGGATTATTTAATGGTCCTGGAATGGAGAATATGAGCCTATTTTGTTCAAGTGCGTATTTTGCAGTAATTAAACTTCCACTCTTTTGAGCTGCCTGTACAACGAGGACACCAAGGGAAATTCCACTGATTATTCTATTTCTGATTGGAAAATTTTCTGAAGAAGGGGACGTGTCAGGTGCAAATTCTGATAAAATAAGTCCTTTTTCACATATATTCCTTTTTAATATATAGTTGTGTGCAGGATAATTGACATCAATGCCACAACCAAGGACTGCAATTGTAGATCCTTTTGATAAAAGTGCGCCTTTATGGGCAACTGTATCTATGCCCATTGCAAGGCCTGATACAATGGTTATACTTTGCTCACTTAGCTCTTTTGCAATGTTAAATCCTATCTGCATTCCATAATTGGTTGTCTTTCTAGATCCAACAATTGCAATACATGGATTTTTTAGTAGCTCTTTATTGCCAATGTAATATAAAATAATGGGTGGATCTGGTATTTCTTTTAAAAGATAGGGATAATCATCTAATGATAAAACCAAAACCTGCGCCTTTGATTTTTCAAATAAAAAAAACTCATGCTCAACCTCTGATGCCCATTTTTTTTCTAAAAAGCCCTTTATTGCATCTGCTCTTATTCTAAGTCTTTTCCATTCGCGGGTATTTTCACATGCATTTTTTGCACTCTTAAAATAGGATATAAGTTTTTTCCAACTTTTAGGCCCAAGATAGGGTGTGTGTTTTAAGATAAGGCTATATCTATATTCTTCTAATATATTTTCCATGATTTAAGGGCTTGATGTTTAAAAAATAAGTGTTTAATCTCTCACAAAAGCCAGGTTTAAGGTATTTTAATTTAGGTTTTATTGCAATACCATAAAATGGAGATTTTGTCATGGAACAGCTTTCTAATTTGTTTAAAATTGCTGTGCCTGGGTCAATTCTAAATTATACGTTTTTTATTTCTACTGGAGGGATTTTAATCTCTCTGTATTATTTTTTGGCTAGTATGCTAAAAAAAGTAAAATTTTATGAAAAACTGTGCCTACAATGTATTAGAATGAGTTTTTTTGCTTTTTTGATCTATGGGATCTTTGAAATAATCATGTTCTTTTATTCTCAAAAACTTTTAAAATATTCTTTTAAGTTAGAAGAAATTAAGAATCTTTTTTTAAAAAATATCTACCTCTTAAGTAGTGTTTCTGCTATTTTGATAAGTGGACTTTTATTATTTATTCTCTTTTTAAGTAGTAAAAAGCTAATTAAATATAAGGTAATATATGTTATTTTTATTGTTATTATTTCTTTTTTGATGTGGGGTGGAATTTATTTAATCATTCAATTGAAATATTTGTATTTAGCAAATGAAGCATTAGATGTAAAACAGCTTAATTTATATGATCTTTTTGTGCCAAAAAATGTATCAGGTGTATTTTTATTCTGGAATTATCTATTTTTGTCACTTGCAATAGCTGGTGCATATTTGGTTTTTTATCTTTTGCTCAGAAGAAATAAAGATGATTTTGGGAGAGACTATTATAAGTTTTCTGTCTCAAATAGTTCAAAATGGGTATTTTCTTATATTTTTGCATTTATAATGCTTTGTGGAGAGATTTATTATTTTTATGGTGAATTTAAGTTAATACCTCAGATCATACTTTTGTTGCTTGGAATTATGTTATTTTTGATTATAGTCTCTATAGTTTTAGGGATCAAATTGGCCCACTCTAACTTGCCTCTTAGGTTAAAAGAAATAATTATCATCAAGCCTGTTTTGGGCTTTTTTATTTGTGGTATCTTTATATATATTTTGATCTTTGAATATAAAGATTTGATTTTGGGTAAATTATAGATAGTTAATAAAAAAAGGACCTTGAATATTCAAGGTCCTTTAGGTCTATGCCGGGAGAGGGAGTCGAACCCTCACGGGCGCGAGGCCCGCTGGATTTTGAGTCCAGTGCGTCTTCCAATTCCGCCATCCCGGCGTATAGTTATCTATTATTTTATAACTTGATATATGTCAAGAGCAAAGTTTTTAATGGAGGTAGATACCGTGATCTTAGATGAAAAGTATATTGATCAGTTGACAGAGTATATTAGATCAGGAAGTCTTGCAGAGGATTTTGACTATTCCACAGAAGAAAGGAGGTATGAGATCTTGGATTTTTTAGAAAAGCTAATGGAGCTTGGAGAGGTTGCTGATGAGGCTGCTACCAAGATAATATTTAAGAACACTCAACTAGGTGCCTTTTTTTCAAACAACCATAAATAACGGAATTTTTCGTTTTTTATTTTGTATGAAAATTCATCTAACAGGAGAAAATCGTTTAATTTTTCATTTTTAAACTGAGAATTTGAAAATACAACACAAAGTCCTTTTGGATTTAGATATTTTTTAGATAGTGTTAAAAAGTCTCTCCAGGGACAAAATGCCCTGGAGAGGACAATTTCAAATATTCCACAAACCTGTTCAATATTTTTCATCAATACTTTGGTATTTTTTAGTTTTAATTTTTTTGTCATATAACTTACAAATATTGCCCTTTTTTTTCGCCTCTCAACCATTAAATATTCTCCATTCTCATATACAATTCTAAAAGGTATTCCAGGTATTCCTGCTCCACAACCAACATCTAAGAATTTAAAAATATTTTTTTGGAATCTTTTTTTAATTGTTAAAATAGCCTCTTTTAAATATAGACTATCGATTATAAGCTCATTGAAGATTTCAGATGGTGTATTTTTCCCTATTAAATTGGTTTTTTGATTCCATTTTATTAAATCATCTACAAATGTTGCTAATTTTAACATTTGAGTATGTGTTAGTTTTTTTGATATATCAGGATAAAATTTATTGAACTCTTCCCTGATTTCTCTTAATAATGACTGCATTTTTATTTATTTTACCATTATTTTTTAAGATAATCTTTGATGCAAGATAATCATCTATTGCAAATCTGCTATTAAATATGGAGAATATTATCATGGGAGATACTTGCGTTATTTCAACTTCTAATCCAGGCAATATACCCAAAGAGCAGATCTTTTTTAATGCATTTTTGTCACTGTAATCAATCTTTACAATAGTATATTTCTGTCCTACCACAGCTTCACTTAATCTCATCACTTCATCCCTCCTAGTGTTAAAATAAAATTTAATATGATGCCTGTTAAAAATGCAAATGGAACTATGGATAGAAATATCAGGGATGCTGTTTTTAATCCCCTTTCTTTTATCATAACAAATAGCTGGGCAATGCAAGGGACAAAAAGGGTCAAGATCACACAGGCTACAATAATATTTTTTTGTGTGAGGATATCGTGGATATCATATAGACCTGCTGCGCCAAAATCACGTCTAAAAAAGCCATACAAAATTATATCTCCCATCTTATCAGGAAGCCCAGCCCATTTTGCAGGAAATGATAATATATAGGTCAACACATCAAAGAGTCTAATAAGTTTGGCGATCCAGATGAGGATTGAGGCGTATATAAATAGGGGTATTACCTCAGCTGCATACCATTTTAACCTGGAAAAGGTTTTTAAAAACACGTTTTGTAAGCTTGGTAATCTAAGTGGAGGCACTTCCATAAAAAAGCTTACCTCTTCCCCTATTAAATATCTATTTAAGATAAAACTACTAAAAGTAAATACAATAACTATTGTTAAAAACCATATGATTAACCCTGTAAAATTTTCATGAAAAAGCCCTAAGATTACACCAAGTTGTGCTGAGCATGGAATGGTTAATGCCAGAAGAAAGGTAACCAAATATCTCTCTCTTTTTGTCTCAAGTGTCCTGGTGACTAGTGTTGCCATTGTCCCGCAGCCTAGGCCTAGGATTAATGGAATTATTGCACGTCCACTTAGTCCAATCTTTTTCATAAATCTATCAAGGATGATAGAGAGCCTTACCAAATACCCAGAGTCTTCCAATAATGCAAACATAAAAAAGAATGTGGACACAACAGGAAGAACAATAGCAATGGCGTACCTGATTCCTAAAGTGATTATCCCATAATCCCCAGCAAATAGATTGAAAAATATAGAATTATCTAATAGGTTGTGAAAAAAAGAATCTACATAAGGGTTTATTTTTTGTTCAAATATCTGTGTTTCAATAAAATCAACCAGTGTCCCTGCTCCAAATTGTCCAACAAATTTATAGAATCCAAAATAGAGGATAATAGCAACTGCTATAAAACCTGATACTGGATGTAGTGAAAGCCTGTCGAGATAAGTCCTTATCTTTGACTCTAGCTTTTTATTTTTTTTGATAAAATGTTCTTCACACAGTTTTTTGGCAAGCTCTAATCTTTTGTGTGCAATCTCTATGTTTAAATCATCTGAAATACCATCTAATATCTTTTGAATATTTTCATAGTTTTTTTCTTTTTTTATAAGGTTTAATATGTCTTTATCTTTTTGCATAATAAGTAAAGACATTGCCCTTTTTGAAATGGGATAGTCATATTCTAACATAGATGAGATTTTTTGTATCAGATCTTCTATCTTTTCTGTATAGGTTATCTTTATAGGATTAAAATTGTATCTACCTTCTAATACAGCAAGTATTCTGGACAATAGATTTTCAGTCCCTTGATTTTTTATTGCTGTTGTCTTTACAACAGGTATTCCAAGATCATGTTCTAAATGAGTAACATTTATTTGAGAACCCAAGTATTCTAGCTCGTCATACATATTTAGCACAAGTATTGTTGGCTCATCTGCTTCTATCAATTGAAATGTCAGTGGGAGCATTCTTATAATATTTTTGGCATCTACAACATGCAAGATCAAATCAAAGTCCTTGCTAAATATAATATCTCTTGTGACCTTTTCTTCTTCTGTGATGGTTATGAAATTATAAAAACCAGGCGTATCAATAAACTCAATTTCATGATGTTCACCAACACTTACTTTTCCTTTGAAAATAGACACAGTGGTTCCTGGATAGTTAGAGACAGATGCATATTTTTTTGTGAGATTATAAAAAAGGGCACTCTTCCCCACATTTGGATTGCCCAAAAGCAACACCCTGTATTTTTCTTTGTGCATAAAATTTCCCATTAAAACCTTTTTAGTCGGATTGAAAATTGTTAGATAGAGCTAACTCTTGTATTTGTCAAGAAAATAATTGGTGATTGGATAGGATAGTGTTGGATTTTTATAAAAAAGAGATCATTTATGAAATGCTCAGAGTCCTTTTTTACTGAAAATAAGCTTAACTAAGCAGCAGTGCGTAAATATTTATAATAACACTTGAATAATATTTTAAAAGAGGATATGTGGATAAAAATCTTTTGGAGGAAGATATGATCAGGGTGCAATTATCAGATAAACAAGGAAGGGAGTTGGAAGATTTTCGTCGTCAGGCATCATCAAAAGATTCAGAAAAAGCGCTTATGGTGCTTTTGAATGCTGAGGGTAAATCACCACCTGAGATAGCTAAGCTGCTTAAGCGCCATCCCCACACTGTGAGGGATTGGATTAAACGTTATATAGCTTATGGGATTAAAGGCTTTAATCGTAAATATTCCCCAGGCAGGCCTAAGGAAAAAAGAAAAAGAATAATGGAATATATTGAAACCATAATTTCAGATCTGGTATTTCTATCCTGCTGTAATCTATTAACTTGCTGTTTCTTCTCAATGGTATTATGTACTTTAAATTGTGTCAAAGGTCTCTTTAGATTCATAGATATCCTTGTATCGCTTCATCTCAAAGAGGAATATTAAATCGTTATTTTTTATACTTTTTAATGTATTGAATATTTCTTTAAAGTTGATATTTCCTTTACCAAGAGGCAAATGACTATCAGCAGTTCCATCATTGTCATGGAGATGAATAACATGAAGCTTATCTTTAAATGTCTTTATAAA
>JAMOPG010000231.1 GCA_027064715.1 Desulfobacterales bacterium | reverse complement strand
TAGTCTTGTAGTCTGCCAGTTCTTTTGCCGAAAAAAAGCAATAACCATCAGGCGCAATTAAATAAACATCGTCGTGTTTATATTCTTTCAAAAAGTGGAAAATATGATTCTTCACATAAGTAGTCAGAAATTCTTCCAAAGAGATGTCTAATTCTCCTCGTTCTTTTGAAGCGTAATATTGTTCAATGTACTCTTTAGTGATATCAGCCATCACTTCAAGTTCCCTAGAAAACCGATAAAAAAGTCGCTCAATATTCTCCTTTTTTAAATCTCTCACAGACACAAGGTGCTCATAGGCAGAATTCATTAATTGGTTTGATGCAAACCGAACATTTTGCCAAACAAGTATTAAAATCGGGATAATTGAAGTAACAAAGAAAAAGAATAATAATTTGTTACGCATCTTCATATTTTTAAAAAAAGACATACACACCTCCTCATCATTTTGGTTAAACCATAAAAAAATTTATCCCCCCCTTTATCTAAAACACACCCATTGCCTTTAAAAATGCCCCCAGAGCTCCAACAATTGATATGCCTATTGATATGGAAAACATCTTTATTGTGAAATTTCTTTGTTCTACATCTCTTTTATCTAATTTATCTGCCAGCCTATCTATTGAAGCAATAACCTGGTTAAACTTTCTATCTACTTGTTCGAATCGTCTGTCTATTTGTTCGAACCTCTTATCTATTTGTTCAAAGCGCTTATCTACCTGCTCAAAGCGCTTATCTACCTGCTCAAATTTTTTATCAAATCGCTTTTCCATCTCCTCAAAGCGTTTATCTACCTGCACAAATTTTTTATCAAATCGCTTTTCTATCTCCTCAAAGCGTTTATCTACGAGCGTAAATCTGTATTCCACATCTTTTTTAAACTCTTTTATGTCCTCTCTCATTAATTCCTGATTTCTCCGAAGTTCATCTATCTGGACCTGGAGATAATCAAATCTTGCGTCAAAATATTTTGTTGTGGGAAAGATTCCAGCTATTAATGCTTGGATCTCTGTGGGAAATATCTCTTTTCTTTGCTTTTGTTCTTCTGACATATATCTTTCCTCCCCTACAAATATATAAATATATACTTTAATAAAAAAATCAATATATCAATCTCTTTTTTTGTGAACGCGGTAGGAAATGATAATCAATTTTTTTTAAAGCTGGCATCCATGCATTAAAATCCCTCACCAGCTAAAGGAGAAATTGATTTTTGATACGTCTAGGCAAAAGTGGGATTTATTTGTAAAAGGGATGTGCTAGGCAGGGGATGGTAGACCATCCCCTCTTATTTTTAACTCTATCTTTTTACTAAATATTTCCAAAAATTATTCACATCTTTTAAATGAAACCCAGCCATTTAGGAGCTGAGACAAAATTTTTAAGTCCAAAAACTAATCCACCTGTTTTCTAATAAAAGATGGGATTTCAAAATCATCTTCTTCAAATATAAACTCTTCTTCTCCAGCACTAACCTGGGCTTTTGAACCTGAGATCTGATCCTCTCCCTCCAACACATTTTTTTTACGTAGATACGCTGGTAACTCCCTTTCCTCCTCAGATGAGGCAGGGGCTGCATATCTATGCCTTTTCTCAATCCTTTCTTTTCCGCCTAGGTTAGTAATCCTTCCATGTTTTTTGGTCTCTATCTTGGTTTCAACGATTCTTTCCTTTTTTTCAATTCCCGTGGCAATTACAGTAACTCTAATTTCATCAGAACAGTCAGGCTCAATTACAGTTCCAAAAAATAGCTGCATATCTTTGCTCGTTGCTTCATAAATCACGTCAGCTGCTTCATTGACCTCATGTATCTTAAGATCTGGACCTGCTGTGATATTCATCAGGATCGCTTGAGCACCATCTATTGATATATCTTCCAGAAGTGGACTGGTGATGGCCCTTATTGCCGCCTCTTTTGCCCTGTTTTCACCTGTTGCAGACCCAGTTCCCATGAGACACATTCCTGTACCACTCATAACAGCTTTAACATCCGCAAAATCCAGATTAATATACCCTGGTTTTAGAATTAAATCGGATATACCTTTTACTGCAAAATAGAGCACTTCATCTGCCTTTTTTAACATTTCCATAAATGTTGCATTCTTTGAAGCCAAAGATAGCAATCTATCATTTGGAATCACTATCAGACTATCCACTACCTCTTTCAGATTCCTTATACCTTTTTCAGCCTGTTGCAATCTCTTTGGACCTTCAAAATAAAAGGGCTTTGTTACCACAGCCACTGTCAATGCACCAAGTTCCTTGGCTATCTGTGCTATAACTGGAGCAGCGCCTGTTCCTGTACCTCCACCCATTCCCGCTGTTATAAATACCATATCACTATCTGACAGGGCCTCTTTTAATTGTTCTACACTCTCTTCAGCAGCCTGACGCCCAATCTCAGGATTAGCTCCTGCTCCCAATCCCCGCGTGAGTTTTTCCCCAAGTTGAATCTTGTACTGGGCCTTAGAATTATTAAGTACCTGAACATCAGTATTTGCTGCTATAAATGTCACGCCTGTCAAAGATTCTTCTATCATATTATTAATTGCATTTCCTCCACCACCTCCAACACCAATCACCTTTATTTTTGCATTTCCTTCTGGCACTATCTCTATCTGTTGCATATTTTCCTCCTTTTTATCCCTCTCAATTTTTCTATATCACTATTTTTATTTTAGCCTATATCCACAAACCAATTTTTCATCTTTTTTAGTAACCTATTAAAAACATTCTTTTCCCTTATTCTAAAACTAGAAGGTGTGAGGTGCTTTTGTGCCCCATACAAAAGAAGTCCCACTGCTGTGGCATATTGTGGACTCATCACCACATCTTTTAACCCTCCAATATTTATTGGATAACCAACGCGTACTGGTAATCCAAAAATCTGTTCCCCAAGCTCTACAATACCTTCTATTAATGAACTTCCTCCTGTTAAAACCACCCCAGCGCCTATCTGAGATTTATATCCACTCTTTTCAAGCTCTTGATCAACCAATACCAACATCTCTTCAACTCTAGGCTCGCAAATCTCTGCCAATGTTTTTTTATAAAGTTTTCTTGGGGGTCTGCCTCCAACTGTTGGAACTTCTATCACTTCATTTTCATTTACCAACTCTGCAAGACAACAGCCATATTTCTTTTTTATCTCTTCAGCAGCACTCATTGGAGTCCTGAGACCAAAGGCAATATCATTGGTTAAATTTGATCCACCAAGAGAAATAATAGAGATATAACTCAAAGAATCATCAACAAAAACAGATAAATCAGTAGTACCTCCTCCAATATCAACTAATGCCACACCAATCTCCTTTTCCTCTTCAGTAAGAACAGCCAATGCAGATGCCAAGGGTTGTAATACAATGTCTGCAACATCTAATCCAGCCCTATGACATGATTTAATAATATTTTGGGCACTGGAGACAGCTCCTGTTACAATATGGACCTTTACCTCTAATCTTACACCACACATTCCAACTGGATCTTGAATTCCACCCTGGTCATCAACTATAAATTCCTTTGGAAGTATGTGTATAACTTCCCTATCCATAGGAATTGCAACTGCTTTAGCAGCATCTAATACCCTCGCCACATCATTTTTGGTGATCTCTGGGCCCCTGACAGGAATAATCCCATGGCTGTTAAAGCCCATTATATGACTACCTGCTATCCCAGTATACACTGAACGGATCTCATACCCGCTCATCTGCTCTGCTTCTTTTAAAGACCTTTGAATGGCATTTACTGTCTGTTCAATGTTTATCACAACACCTTTTCTCAAGCCATTTGAAGGGGAAACACCAACACCAATAATATTTACCTGTCCTTGGGTACATTCCCCAATAACTGTACAAATCTTGGTTGTTCCAATATCTAACCCTACTATTATTTCTCGTCTCTCCATCTTCACCCCTTATAAAACTAACTTTTTAATATCCAACCCATGCCAGATTATTAATGATCTTTATTGATCTTACTATATTAGATTCATTTCTCTTCTTTAGATCAAGCCATACTTTTCTACCAACATCAACACTTTTTAAATAATTTCTTTTATCAATTAACCAAAATACACCATGTTCATAATCATAAAACCTTAAATAATTGTGTGTAACATCAATCCATCCTACACATTTTTTTGCTATAGGGAAATTATTATTACCTAACCATTTGATAATCTCTTTTATGTCATCCCCATTTGATTCTATAATTGGCAAATCGACAAATATATCTTTAGAGACACTATCTATGATATTTCCATTATCATCAATATAATATAACATATTCATCTTTTTTAAAATATATATTGGATTTTTTTCTTTTATACTTATTACTATTGTATTTGGAATAATCCTTTTTATTGATACATCCTTTATCCATTTATCTTTTATGAGTTTATTTTTTAGTTCCATCAAATTAATATTAAATATATTTATACCCTTTTCTAGATCAATAATATCTTTTACATAATTTTCATCTAGATTTTTTATACCTTTTATTTCAATATATTTTAATCCAAAATATTTGGTTGTTGTAATGAATCTATAACCTTTAATCAAAACATTTCCTAATATCAAAAAGAGTAACATAACAAAGAATAACGCAAACGTCCCTGTAAATATATATGTTAAAAATTTTTTAATCTTCTTTATCTTATTATGATTTCTCTTTCTTACCATTTTAAATAATTTTTACTTCAAGTTCTAAATTAATACCAAATTTATCAAAGACTTTTTTCTTTCCAATTTCAATTAATTCCATTGCCTGAGCAGGGGTCCCTTTGCCTCTGTTTATCAAAAAATTTGCATGAAGATGAGAAAACTCCATATCCCCTATTCTTTTTCTTTTTAAACCAGCTTTCTCCAAAAGATATCCTGCTGCATAACCCCCTGGATTTTTAAAGACACATCCGCAACTCTTCTCAAGTACAGGTTGAGTATTTTTTTTCTTCATATAGTTTTCCCTGATCCTTGATTTCACTATCTTTGGATCTTGTCTTGAAAATTCAAAAATCACTTCCCAGATACACCAATGTCCTTTTTCAAGTGGTAAAGATATATTTCTGTATGAAAAATCTATCTCTTCTTTTTTAAAATTTAAAAGCCCCTGTGTTTCATGCCACACAGATATTTCTTTTACAAAATCTCCTATTTCACCTCCAAAGGAGCCTGCATTCATCTTTACAGCGCCTCCTATAGTTCCAGGAATTCCAGCAAGACATTCCACGCCCTTAAGTCCTTTATCTGCACACCACATCACAAATCTCTTTAATGAATCTCCCCCTCTTGCTGTCACATATACCTTTTCATGTGCCATTTTTGCATGAAACTCATTTCTTTTTTTTATCTTTATTAAATAATATGTGATAAATTCCTTTGATGGTATTATATTTGAACCATTTCCTAATAACATAGCTTGTACATCTTCATTATGAATATAATCAAAAGTCTGATGTAAATGTTCAATAGTATCCACTTCTATTAATCCTACTGCCTTAGATTTTATTCCAATTGTAGTAACTTTTTGTAGATCTAATTCATATATTATATTCATCTATTTTAATTTTCCTTCTTGTTTTACAATGCATTGTCCTACTTTCCATATATTTCCTGCACCCAATGTTAATAATAGATCGCCTTGTCTTAAAATACCATTTAATGTATCAACACATTTTTGCAAATTTTCACAATATATTATATCTTTTCCCTTACTCACCTGTTTTATCCCATTAACTAATGCTTCTCCATTTACTCCTGGTATGGGATCTTCAGATGCAGGATATATCTCTGTAACAACTAGTAAATCTGCAGCATCAAAACATCTACAAAACTCAGGAAACAATGCCTTTGTCCTGCTAAATCTATGTGGTTGAAATGCAACGATTAACCGTCTGTCACTATAAATACTTTTTAATGTAGCAAGGGTATTCTTGATTTCAGTGGGATGATGACCATAATCATCTATAACCAAAATCCCCTTTATTTCACCTTTTTTTTCTAATCTTCTTCCTACTCCTTTAAAATTTCTTAAGGCATTTTTAATATGACTTTTTTGAATACCACAATGTATTGATACACCAATTACACCTAAGGAATTTAATACATTATGTTTTCCTGGAATTCCAATCTCTATAGTATCCCAAAACTTACCATCTACAAAAACATTGAATCTTGGGTTTGCCCCTAGTTCTAAAATCTCTCCTCTGATCTTATTGTGATCCTTAAGGCCATATGTAATTATAGGACGTTTAACTTTCTTAATTATATCCATTACATTTTCGTCATCACCACAAACCACATTTAAACCATAAAAAGGTATCAAATTCATAAACCTTAAAAAGGCATCTTTAATTGTCTCAATATCTGGATAAAAATCCATATGATCTGCATCTATATTGGTTACCATAGAAACGATTGGAAAAAGACACAAAAATGATCCATCAGATTCATCTGCTTCTGCAATCAGATATTCACCTTTACCCAGCACTGCATTGGAACCATATGCATTTAATCTCCCACCTATTATTACAGTGGGATCAAGACCTGCTTCCATAAAAATAGTACCAAGAAGAGAAGTAGAAGTGGTCTTTCCATGGGTCCCTGCAACAGCAATACCAGTCTTCAACCTCATGAGCTCTGCCAGCATCTCTGCTCTAGGAATAACAGGTATGGATCTTTTTTTTGCCTCCCTAATCTCAGGATTATCCTCTGATATTGCACTTGAATATACAACCACCTCAGCATCTTTTATGTTTTCCTTTTTATGCCCAATCTCTATTTCTATGCCTAAAGATCTAAGACGCTTGACTGTGTCACTTTCAGCAATGTCTGATCCTCTTACTTTATATCCCAAATTAACAAGTACCTCAGCAATCCCACTCATCCCAGATCCACCAATACCAATCATATGAATATGTTTAATCTTTTTCATAAGCTATCTCTTTCTTTTGTCTTACTAATTTCAAGATGCCATTCACCAAATCATCTGTGGCCCTTGGTTTTGCCACAGATCTCGCCCCTCTAGCCATATCTTTTAATTTACCTGGAATGGAAACAACATCTGCAACAATATTTCCCAATGATTTTGTTTCTAACATGGATTGCTCCAGCACCAAGGCTCCACCAGCCCTTTCAAGATATGAGGCATTTACTTTTTGGTGATCCTTGGCAGCATATGGATAAGGAATTAAAATACTTGGTTTTCCCATTACTGCTAATTCAAAAATAGTAGAGGCCCCTGCCCTGCAAACAACTAAATCAGCCCATTTATATGCACTTGCCATATCTTTGATAAATGGCTCCACAATACACCCTTGCATTTTATTATCATTATATCCTTTTAAAACCCTTGAAAAATCTATCTCTCCAGTCTGATGATGGATCTTGACCCCCATTTTTTTTAATATAGGAAGAGAAGATAGTACTCCATCATTTATTGCCTTAGCCCCTTGAGATCCACCTACTACCAACAAGTTGATCTTTTTATTTCCACCATCTATATGTGAGTGATCCTCCTTTGCTGCATTAAGGATTTCCTCCCTTACAGGATTTCCCACAACTTCTGTCTTTGACATATCAAAAATCCCAAATTCATCAGGAAAGCTCAAAAATATCTTATCAACCCTTTTTCCCAAAATCCTATTTGTGATCCCTGGATAGCTATTTTGTTCATGGATACATGTGGGAATATTCATCTTTGTAGCTAAATAAACAGGGACAAAAGATGCGTAACTACCAAATCCCACAACTATATCTGGCTTTAATTTTCTTAAAATTTTATAACATGTTATCATACTATAAAGTACCAGAAATGAATTTATTATTGTTTTTATTCCCTTGCCTGCTATTCCCTTTACTGGAAGCAAAAAACATTCATACTCATCCATTGGAAAAAGCCTTTTTTCCTGGCCATATCTTCCACCAATAAAGACTATCTTTATATTTTCTTTAAATAGATCTTTCAATTTATTAGCCACAGCTAATGCTGGAAAAATGTGACCACCAGTACCACCTGTTGCCAAGATTACAGTAAGCAATATTTTATCTCCTATTACTCTTTCTTACTGTACTCAAGATCAAACCCATGCCAAAAAATGTAGCAATAATATTAGATCCCCCATAGCTTATAAAGGGAAGTACAAGACCCTTTGGAGGAATCATACCCATAACAACTGCCATATTTAACATTGCAGAAAAAATTAATATAAATGCAATACCCGTAATTAAAAATTTATCTTTGAGATCATAAATGGATATAGCCCATTTAATACATATTAAGAATATTGTAAAATAACATAAAAATATTATACTAATCCCCCAAAAACCCATCTCTTCACCTACAACACTTAATACAAAATCAGTATGTGCCTCTGGCAAATAAAATAGTTTTTCTTTTCCTGCACCTATACCCACACCTTTTAATCCACCATGTGCCAATCCATATATAGATTGAACAATTTGATAACCTTCTTTATTTGCATGTTGAAATGGATGTAAAAATGCCTTCCATCTTTTGAGTCTATAAGGAGAAAGCATTATCATAGTAATAGCAGAACCAGCAAGTAACATTAAAGAAGAAATCCAATATAAAAACCTTGTTCCACCTAAAATACTCATAAAGAAGAATATAGAACATATAAAAACAGCTCCCCCAAAATCAGGTTGAAGTAAAAGTAACCCTGCAAAAAGCAGGGTCACCAATACAGGAGGTAGAAAACCTATGGAAAATTTCTTGATATTTTCCTGTTTTTCTCCAAAAAACCATGCAAAATAAAGCACTAATACTATCTTTAAAAATTCAACAGGCTGAATGGAAAATCCAAAAATACTTATCCACCTTGATGCTCCATTAACACTTTTACCTAATGGTGTTAAAGTTAAAATAATTAAAATCAAAGATGTAAGTAACCAAAAATATCTAGTATTGTAAAATAGTGCCACTGGAATCCTAGATACAATATACATTATAATTAATCCTAAAATGACAAAAAATAACTGTCTTTTAAAAAAATAATATACACTTCCAAATTTATGTGATGCATAAATTCCACTTGAGCTAAAAACCATTATGAGTCCAATTATTACAAGACCCAAAATAGGTAACAAAATTATATTTTCATTATTTTTTATATTGTTCATCTTTTATCACTGACTATTTTAACTTAGTTCATTTACTATTTGTTTAAAATAATCTCCCCGTTCTTTATAACTTGTAAACATATCAAAACTAGAACACCCAGGAGATAGCAAAATTATATCTCCCTTTTCTGCTTTAGAATAAAGATATTTTGTTGCATCCCTTATATCTTTTGCTTTATGAATGGATACCACATCTTTCCACAAATCATAAAAAATATCTCTATCTTTTCCAATACAACAAACTTCTTTAACCCGTTGTTTGATAACAGGGATAAGTTTTTTTGCATCACCGCCTTTAAATATTCCACCAACTATTAATAAGATTTTATTTTCAAAGGATTTAATTGCTGCTTCCATTGATGCCAGGGTTGTTGATTTTGAATCATTATAAAATCTTATACCATTTATTTCTCTAACAAACTCAATCCTATGAGCAAATGGTTTAAATCCTTCTGCTACCTCTTTAAATGTTTGTTGATTGATTTTTAAATGATCACACACCAAATATGCTGCCTGTATGTTTTCTAGATTATGTTCTCCAACCAAATTTTTTAATTTTATATTGGATTTTGTAAAATATTTTATCTGTGATTTTACATTATATTTTGAGATACTCTCTTTTAATTTCTCATTTATTATTGCTATATCATTATAACTTTGGTTTTTAAAGATATTCATTTTACATGAAAAGTATTCGTCTAAATCTTTATGGTAATCTAAATGATTTGCATCAAAATTCAGAAAAACTGCTATATTTGGTCTAAATTTTTTTATGTTTTGTAATTGAAAGCTACTTACTTCTAATAAAATATTTGGCTTCTTTTCATTCAAAAAATATTCACACAAAGGAGTACCAAAATTACCACCAACAAAATGTTTAATATTTAATTGATCAAAAATATATGATATCAGTCCTACTGTTGTAGTCTTGCCATTAGTTCCTGTTATTGCAATAATAAATTCGTCTCTAATATGCCAAAAGCCAAATTCTAGTTCTGATATTACTGGTATATGTTCAGGAATAAATTCTTTAATAGAATGAATAGCGACGCCTGGACTAAGTACAACTATATCTACATCTTCAAAATCTCTTTTGTCATGTTCTCCTTCTTTTATTTCCACATCCATTGATAAAAGATTTTTTCTTATCTCACCATCTATTATATCTTTTTGCTTTTCTAACAACTTAACCTTAGCTCCCTTTATAGCAGCAAGTCTTGCAGCTGCTATCCCAGATCTTCCTGCACCTACAACAACTATTTTTTTTCCCTTAACCTCAACCATAATATTTACCTTAATTTTAGAGTACTTAAAGCAAGTAGTGCCAAAAGTATTGAAATTATCCAAAATCTTACAATTATTTTTGATTCAGGTATACCTTCTAACTCAAAATGATGATGAATTGGCGCCATCCTAAATACCCTTTTTCCCCCTGTTGCATGAAAATAGATCACCTGGATTATAACTGACAAGGTCTCTATAACAAACAGGCCTCCCATTATTGGCAAAACAAGCTCCTGTTTGCAAAGTATTGCAAGAAAACCCACTGTGCCTCCTAAACTCAAACTCCCAACATCTCCCATAAAAACCTGAGCAGGATATGCATTAAACCACAAAAATCCAAGCCCAGCGCCCACTAATGAACTACAAAAAACAGTGACCTCTCCCACCCCAGGAACATATGCCACTTGTAAATAATGGGCTATCTTCACATGTCCAGCCACATAAATAAATATTGCAAGACAGGCAGCAACAATAGCAGTGGGACCTATAGCCAACCCATCAAGCCCATCAGTGAGATTAACTGCATTTGAAGATGCCACAAGTATAAATAAAGCAAATATTATATAAAACCAGCCAAGATCTGGATTAATCCATTTTATAAAAGGAACGTATAGTTTACTGGAATATCCAGGAAGCTTTATAAGTAGTGCTACAGCTATTCCGCCTATTATTAATTGCCCTAAAAACTTTCCTGTCTTTGTTAGACCCTTGTTTCTCTTTTTAACTACCTTAAGATAATCATCAATAAAACCCACCACACCAAATCCTGTAAAAACTAATATACAAAGCCAGATATATGGATTTGTTAGATCTGCCCACATAAACACTGAAAAAAGATGGGCAATACCTATTAAAATTCCTCCCATTGTTGGAGTTCCCTGTTTGGCTTTATGAAAAGATACATCTTCTTGAATATACTGTTTTATTCTTAATGATTGTAAAAATTTTATAACCCGACTACCAATAATTATAGTTATCACCAATGCAGTAATGAATGCATAAATAGACCGAAACGTAATATACCTAAATACATTAAAAGCAGATATTGTATCTGATAATGGATATAAAAGATGATATATCATTTGTTTAAATCAACCTCTTGATCTTAAAACTTCGTCAACAAATTTTTCTAATTTCATTCCTCTAGATCCCTTTACAACCACTGTGCCCTCAAAAATTTTAAGGGAATTCCATATATCTATAAAATCATTTATACTCGCGATGTAAAATAGTCTTGTATTATTCTTTTGTTGTCTAATCCCTTCACTAAATTTTTCAAAAAATTTTCCTTTGTAAAATATAATATCAATATCTTTACCGCCTAAGTATTTGCCTAGCTTATAATGTTCTTTTTCAGCAACATCTCCTAGTTCCAACATGTCACCAATTATTGCTATAAGAGGTCTTTTAATATTAATTTTAGATAAATCATCAAAAATTCGCCTCATTGACATTGGATTTGCATTATAACAATCATCTAAAATAAGTATATCTTCTGCTTTAAACCACCTTGTCCTGTGTTCTGGCAACAAGACCGCTTTTATACCCTCAACTATATCATGGGTATTTACTCCCAATAAATATGCTGTTGTTGCAGCTGCTAAAATGTTTTCTGAAAATACACTCAAATTTAAATTTGTTTTTATATTTAAGTTTACATCCTCCAAAATCAAATTAAATAATCCCTTTAGTGAATCATCAACGCCAAGAAATTTTATTTGAAACTTAGTATTGTCTCCAAAATAAATCTTATTTACATTATATTTCTCTGTCTCTTTTACTAATTCTTTATAATCTTTATTTATAACACAAAATCCATCTTTTTTTACAAATGAAATCAACTTAGATTTTTCGTGCGCAACTCCTTCAACACTTCCAAGTCCTTGAAGATGAACAGGTCCAACATTTGTAATGCATGCTATATCTGGCTTTACTACATCTCCAAGCTTTTCCATTTCGTTTTTAAAACTTATACCAAGCTCCAATATCCAAAAATCCTCTTTGCCAGAAAAACTAAATATGGATAGAGGTACGCCAACTAGGTTATTCCAATTTTTGTAATTTTTTTCTGTTTTATGGCTTTTTGCCAAAATTGAATACAATATTTCCTTGGTTGATGTCTTTCCACAACTACCAGTTATTGCAATTACTTTGCCTCCAAATTTATCTCTCATGTATTTTGCTATTTCTAAAAGCGCATTATAAGTATCAGGTACAATGACAATGGGGACTTGATCTTGAAGTTCAGTAATCCACCTCATTGCAACAATCCCAGTTGCACCTTTTGCCACAGCATCCTTTGCAAAACCATGAGCATCAAAATTTTTTCCAATAAGACAAATAAAGAGATCTCCTTGCTCAACAAGGCGACTGTCAGTCTTTATCCCCTTAAACTTTATATTAGGAAAATCAAAATAGTTCCCCATTGAACCCAGAATTTCACCTAATTCGTATAGGGTTATTTCCATGTTCCCAAAATCTCCTCAACAACTGCCCTGTCACTAAATGGATACCTTACACCCTCTATCTCCTGATAATCCTCATGCCCTTTTCCAGCTATCAGCAATACATCTTCTTGAGATAAAAGGGAGAGTGCAATCTCTATTGCCTTTTTTCTATCCATCTCTTTTATCAATTTCCCACAATTATCTAATCCTGAAATTATATCATTTATTATAAGTTCAGGATCCTCACCTCTCGGATTATCAGAGGTTACAACTACTATGTCAGAATACATCTCAGCCACTTTCCCCATAAGAGGACGCTTTTTTTTGTCCCTATCTCCCCCACAACCAAAAACAGTTATCACCTTTTCAAACCCCATGGAACGTATTGTCTTTAATACATTTTCCAAGGCATCAGGTGTATGGGCATAATCTATAAATATATTGAGTCCATAGGGATTTGTGACCTTCTCCAATCTCCCAGGGATCTGGCTAACATGTTCAAAACACTTAAAAACCTGCGGCCTTATCCCCATGGCAATGCCTACACCTTGAGCTGCTAACAAATTAAGTACATTGTATGAACCTAAAAGGGGAAAATCTATTTCCCACTCTTTATCTTTATAAAAACATCTTATTTTTTGACCATCTTGTGTTGATTTAACAAGCTCACCAATAATGTTACCATCCCTCGTTAACCCATTACTCTTGAAACCATATCCAATGTATTTTTTTTGAATACTTTCCTTTATTTTTATGCCATATGGATCTTGTAAATTTAAAATAGCTGTCTGTTTATCCCTTAGATATTCATCAAAGAGTTTTAATTTTGCTCTAAAATATTCATCCATATTTTTATGATAATCCAAATGATCCTGAGATAGGTTTGTAAACACTGCATAATCAAATTTAAGACCAGCCACTCTATCTTGATCTAAACCATGTGATGAAACCTCCATTATTATTGCATCAGTTTTATCTTTTATCATATCTGAAATTATTGAATGTAATTCAATACATCCTGGTGTTGTCAATTTTGACTTTATAATATTATTATTCCATCTATAATTTATAGTACCAATTACACCAACATTCATTCCTAAATTCTTTAATAAATGTTCTATTAAATAAGAAGTTGTTGTTTTTCCATTTGTACCTGTTATTCCTATTAATAGAAAATTCTGTTTATATGTTCCGTAATATAATGCTGCTAGATCTCCTACTATCTTCTTAGAATTTTCAACAAATATAATATCTCCACTAAAGTCCTTTACTACATCTTTAAACTCAGGAGGAATTACAATATATCTTGCTCCACAGTTTATTGCATGACCTACAAATTTAACATTCTCATAAGTTACAACAAAGGCATCCCCTGCTCTTACTTCTCTGGAATCCACGTGGAATCTCAAGCCATTTTTAACTTTTTCTTTTAATTGTTCTAATTTCATATCTCATCAATTATATGTTTGATAACCTAACCAAAGAGTTATCTGCCCTTTCCATTTAGTCCCAGGAGTCGGATATTGTCTAACAACAATAGGTCCTTTGCCTCTGATATTTGGTACATCTTTTTTCTTAGCACACACCCTTAAAACTTCTCTTAAACACATTCCCCTAAAATCTGGCACCTGAGATAGATGATATAAGTTAAGATCCCTCTTGAGCACTATTTTTTTACTTTTTTGTGTTGGATTTGTATTAAGCTTGTTAGGAGTTATTTTTTCATCAAATAGAATAATCCCTTTAAATATCTCTCTGACAATTGGTGCAGATACTACTCCACCATAAATAGCTGTTTTGGGCTCATCTACTAGGACAAAACCCAAATACTTTGGCTCCTCAGCAGGTATAAAACCAACAAAACATGCTTGATATTTTTCTTTACTATATCTTCCATCTTCCACCTTTTGGGCAGTTCCTGTCTTCCCTCCAACAGAAAAACCAGGAATTCGAGCCAGGGTCCCTGTTCCATCTTTCTCTACCACATCCTTCATTATCTTAAGCATTGCCTTTGCAACATCTCTAGGAATTACCTGCAATGAATAAGATATACTATCTTCCCCCTTATCTATTAATTTTAACTGCTTAAATTGTCCATAATTTCCAAGACATAGATACGCTCTCACCAGTTGCAGGGGGGTTATTGATATACCCTGTCCAAAACTGATGTTAGCGAGATCAACATCATTAAAAAACCTCTCTCTATCAACCATACCTTTTGCCTCACCTGGTAGAGGAAGATTCGTAGTTTTTGTAAAACCTATTTTCTCAAAAAATTGTAAGAGCTTCTCTCCTCCTAATTCTAATCCAATTTTTGCTGTACATATATTGCTAGAATATCTTATAATCCGAGGCACACTTAGCCATTTATATTCATGTGTATCTCTGATTACCACGTTCTTAAATCTCCATCTCCCATTTTCACAATAATAGATCTTATCAAGGGAGGTGGTCTTATTAGCTAACGCAGCTGCAACAACTAAAGGTTTTATTGTTGAACCAGGCTCTATCATATCAAGTGCTATTCTATTTCTCCATATTTTGGGGCTGTAAGATCTAAATCTATTGGGATTAAAAAATGGATATTGCGCCCATGCTAAGATCTCTCCTGTTGGCACATAAACCACCATGGCCATTCCATAGTTTCCCTTGGTCTTAATAACTCCTTTTGCCAGTGCATCCTCAACTATTGTCTGAATCCTTGAATCAATGGTCAAAAATACATCCTTTCCAGAAACACTTTTACTCAATTCTCCTGGTGCATAAATTATCCTTCCTTTTCCATCCCTTTGAACTAAATGATATTGTTTAGCCCCTGACAATATCTCATCAAGCCCTTTTTCCAATCCTTCTAATCCTCTATTATCAATGCCAACAAACCCAATTAGTTGTCCGGCCATGGTTTGTTGGGGATATACTCTTGCCATTTCATCAGTTAAGTATACTCCCGACAATCTTGCATGTTCTATCATTTTTGCCTGCTTATCTGATATTTTTCTTTTAATCCACACAAAGGACCTTTTTGATGACACAGCCTTTAAAACCTTTTTTCTACCAATACCCAATATCTTAGAGAGCTTGATACTCACCCTTCTAGGATCATCTAATTCTTTAGGCAGTACAAATACAGATTTCAAAACCACTGTGTTGGCAAGAAGCACATTATCTTTTGTATAGATATCACCCCTTGTACCGTACACCAATTCCTTTTTCCAATACTGACTCTTAACCTTTTTTATAAGGTCCCCCCGCCATATTATCTGAATAAAAAAGGCCCTCATCCATAAAATAATCAGCCCTGCACACAATAAGATGAAACAAATCCTTATTTTTATATTGACAACTGTGTGAGATTGTTTGTCTTTATTATGTAAAAGCATCACTCTATCTTTCTTATATTCTCTGGACCCAAATTGTGCATATCAAGAGATTTTGCCATTAATTTAAGATTATAAGGGGAAAACAACACACTCTTTTCAACCACCAATTTTTCATGGATGCTAAGCTCTTCCTCATATTTTTTACTAAGCTTTGAAATCTCATACAATAAACTTATCTCCCGCACATTTAACCAGGCCAACAAAAACCCCAACAAAGCTGCAAAGATAATTTGCAAGATAACCAACTTTAATGATGATGTACTCATAACACCTCTGCCACCCTCATCTTTGCACTTCTTGCCCTTTTATTCTCTTCTATTTCCTCCCCACTGGGCACAATTGGCTTTTTTGTAATAATCTTTACCCTTTTTTTATGACCACATATGCAAACCATCTGTCCTGGAGGACAGATACAATCTTTTGCCTCTCTTTTAAAAAAATGCTTAACAATTCTGTCTTCCAGAGAATGAAAAGAGATAATAACGATTCTTGCTCCATGGTTTAATCTATCTAAAACCTTGCTCAAAAAGTCTTCTAGTTCCTTTAATTCTTCATTCACAGCAATCCTTAAGGCCTGAAAGGTCTTGGTGGCTGGATGTCTTTTTGATCTGCGCCTCCTTTTAGCAGGATAAGCTTCTAAAATAATATCACATAGCTCTTTTGTAGTTTTTATTGGGGATAGCTTCCTTTTCTCCACTATTTTTCTAGCTATTTTTGGAGCTAAAGGTTCCTCACCATACAATCTAATGATATCTTTCAGCTCTTCATAGGTAAGTGAATTTACAAGATCAGAAGCTGAAATACCTTGGCTTCTGTCCATCCTCATATCCAGTGGTCCATTTTCATGAAAACTAAACCCCCTATGGGGATTATCTACTTGATAAGATGAAATTCCCAAATCTAAAATAACTCCATCTAACTTATCCCACTCAAGTTCATCTAATATTTTGAAAGAATCTGAAAATTTGCTGTGCCGCAAAATAACCTTACTTTCAAAACCCAAACTACGTATGTTTTGTTCTGCAATTTTTAAGATCTCTTTATCCCTATCTATTCCAAGGATATTGATATTTCCTGATGTTGCTTGAAGCATCCCTATTGTGTGTCCCCCTGCCCCAATTGTCCCATCTAAATAATATCCATTTTCTTTTAAGTTAAGAAATTCAATAGCCTCTTTAAACAAAACTGGTTTATGTACACTTTTCATCTATATCTTCAATTCATATCCATTTTGGTATAGATCATCCATAATGGAATCAAAATCCTCTTCCACCTTTGCTATCTGAGACTCAAATCTCTCTTGATCCCAGATCTCAAATTTATCCCCTACTCCTGCTAATACAACATCCTTTTCTAATTTTGCATATTTTCTCAAATGAGGAGGAAGCAAGATCCTCCCCTGGCTATCCATTGCCACCTCTTTTGCACCAGAAAAGAAAAACCTCTGAAAATCACGAAGTCTCCTATTAAGCAAATTTATCTCTTTAAAACTCTGCTCAAGTTGTACCCATTTGGGATAAGGATAACCTACCACACATCCGTCTAAATTAGTAAGCATAATCCTGCCAGAGGGATCGTGCTCTGTCACAACCTCTCTAAACTCAGGGGGAAGGATGAGCCTCCCCTTGTTATCCAATGTGCGATAGGCGTGCCCTCTAAACATCTCCACTTTTCTCCACTTCCCTCCACAATATTCCTAAAATCCCCAAGTGTGTCAAGGAGCTTTTTTTAAAAAACTTGTTTACACATAACCATTCTAAATCAAATACCTTTTAATGATATCTTTAAAAATAAAAAACATAACCATAAAAATTTCTCTTTCCAAAATAAACATTGTTTGGTAAAAAAATAAAAAATCACAATTGGTTAAAAAGAGTATAAAAACATGATTGACAAAGGAGGAAGTCATGAAAAAGATATTTTTTTTGATGTTTAGTATATTTTTCTTTACTATAAACTTAAGTTTTGGAAAAGTAATAGATTCTAAAATTGACAATGTTATAGTTTATAAAGATTCTGCATTGATAAAAAGGATTGCCATAACTAATATAACTCAAGGCCAAAATCAAATTATTTTAAAAGGTTTGCCCAATTCAATTATAGATAATTCCATTCAGCTGGAATTAGATCCCTCTATAGGTAAAATATTGGATGTTAAAATAGAACGTACTTATCTATTTGAAAATAGAACTAAGATAAAAAAGTTAAAAGATGAACTTGAAAAAATCAATCATAAAATAAAAATACTTGAATACAAAAGCAAAGCAATGAGCCACTACACAGAATTTTTAAAAAGTCTCTCTCCTTTTGCATCTGATACAAAAACAAATAGCAGGGAAATTCAAAAATTTATTGAACTTATTGAAAAATCATTACTAAACAGTCAAAAAAGCATTGCAAATATAGAGATTGAAATAAATAATTTACAAAATAAAAAGGAAAAATTAGAAAATGAAATTTCCATACTTGGAAATGCACAAAAAAGTATAAAAAACATTGTTCTAGTAATAAATGGATTTAAAACTGCTCAATGCAAAATTGGCATTAGTTATTTAGTAAATAGGGTCAGATGGTATCCCAATTATGATCTTTATGTTGATACTATAAATAATCAAGTTTTAATAGATTATTATGCATCAATTATACAAAATAGTGGAGAGGATTGGAACAATGTAAAATTAAAGATATCAACAGCAACACCTGTATTTGGAAGGCCAGGGGAGCTGTCGCCATGGTATGTAGATATTTACAAGCCCAGACCAATGAACACCAAAAGGATGTTAAAGAGTGGTGCAGAAAAAATGTTTCTCAGGACGCCTCCTATGCCTCAAAAGACTATATATGAGGCACCAAAAATAAAAGAAGAGGCTATTTCTTTTAGTTTTTTGGCAAAAAATAAATTAAACATACCATCTGACAATCATCCCCATAGGGTGTATCTTGCATCAAAGACTATAAATAGCAATGAGCTTTTGAGTTACAAGGCCATTCCCAAGCTATCTCCGTATGTGTATCTTACATCAACATTTATAAATCCCTTCGAGTTTCCAATTTTCCCAGGTAAACTTAGAATCTATCTTGATGGGAAATTTACTGGAACCGAGAGATTTCAAAAAACATATGCAGGTGGAGAAAAAATGCATGTATTTCTTGGAATAGACAACTCCCTTTCAGTTGAAAGACAACTAGTGAAAAAATTTACAGAATACACAGGAATTGTATCAAAGTCTCAAAAAATATCTTATGAATACAAAATCACTATAACAAATGGTAAAAAAAGGGATGTAGATATAGTGGTAGAAGACAACTATCCTGTATCTTTAAATGAAAAGATCAAGATTCACTTAATTGAACCCAAAAAAGATGAAGCAGAAATCAAAGATGGAATAATCAGATGGAAGATCAAGTTAAAACCAAAATCTAAAACATCTGTGACTTTGAAATTTAATATCGAATATCCAAGGGGTATAGAAATTTCTGGGATTTAAAAAGTGGATTTAAGGTCAATATACATAAAATAGTGAAGCTTTAATAGGGAGTCTTTTGGAAAGGACTCCCTTTGCAGGGTGTAAAGTTGTTTTCTAAAAAAATTAATATAGTAGATGTAGCCTATTAAATGACTTATTTAAAATACAGTGGCAGTAGTTGTAAAAAGTAAGATTTTTATCTTTAAATTTTTCCTTATTATTTCACTAACATACTATAAATAATATTGAACTCTTTGCCATTCTAGCAAAAAGAAATTGGGTCTTGTGAAGCATAAACACAAAAAACAAAAATTGTTGGAAAAGGAAAAGCAAGAGCATTATGTATTTTTTAATAGAAGAAGCAAAAGACAGAAATAAAGATGTGCTTTCTTTTAGCTTTTTAAATATACATTACAATCTCATTGTTGCAACTAATCTATTTTTTTTCAAAATTAGATCCAGGCCATCTCTTATATCCAACACCACTATTTTACTGGCATTTAGGCTCATGGTATATGCACCCTCTTTTTGCAAGACACATATACCAAGTCCACAATTTTCAAGCATGAGTCTATCATTGGCTCCATTTCCAAAGCAAATACAACTTTGTTTGCCTAGTTTTGTAATGTAATCTAATTTAGCAATATCCTGTTTTTTTACTCCAATTATATGAACATTAAAATTAGTATTACAAAGTTGTGATTCAACACTCTTATTGGTGTCTGCTGTTAAGATGTGTATATGGAGATATTTTGACAATTCTTTAAGCCTCTCTACTACACCATCTATCAAAACACCATCAATGGCAATTGTTCCATTAAAATCCAACACAAGGTGTTCAAACCTAAATCTATTATAGCCAGGGATATCTATCTCTAACATTAGAAAACTCCTTTATTAACCTTTTGTTGTATAATTAATAATTCATATTTAGAAATAGAAGAATATCAGGTCCCATCTTTTAAATTTAGTTGGAAAAAATATCATCTTTTCTATGAAGGAGTGCGGGAAGTTTTTTTCTGACTTCCTTAATTCGTTCTTTTAGACAAGTTACCACCAAAATATTTTCCGCTTCTCCAGCATCTTGTAACATTACTCCAAATGGATCAAATGCAACAGACCTTCCACAAAACTTATCTCCACACAAATTTGCGCACACAACATACATTGTATTTTCAATAGCCCTTGCCCTAAGTAAAGTGTGCAGGTGTTCTTCTTTCATTGTACCAGAATACCATGCGGAACAAACAATAGATATATCTGTTTTTATATCTGCCTGATGCCTATATAGTTCAGGAAATCTCAAATCATAACAAATGGAAAAACTTATATTAAAGTCTCTATAATTTATTACTTTAGGAAGAAAATCTCCTTTTTTGACAAATAAAGATTCGTTAAACCCCAATGCATCAAAAAGGTGAATCTTTCTATATAGAATAGATATATCTTTTTTTTGAATAAATGCAATTGAATTATAAGCCTTTTGAGAGCTAATATCCTTTTCCCAAACTGGACATATTATATCTATGTCAACATTAATAGATATATAACTGAGTTTTTCTAAAAAACTTTCTAAATATTGAGACAACTTATAAGGAGTTTTTTCTTTGTCAAAAACTCCCATGGTCATCTCAGGAAATACTATTAAATGCGCATCTTCTGTCTTTGCTTTTTTGGAAAAGTCTTTTATTTTATCTATTGTGAATTCAATAGAAGGCTGAGGTGTAATTTGAGCAAGAGCCAATTTAATCATAGTAACTCCTCTTAAACTATAGAAATTAACCTATTAAAATAAATTTTGTTTCCATCTAAAAATAATGACACTGGATAAACCTCCACCCCTGCTTCCATGGCCTTGTAAAATTCTTCATAAAATTTTGGGTCAGTATTTTTATTAGGTGAAAATATATGTGCTTTTTTTGAAAAGATAAGCAAAACCACAGCTGCCCTATCACCCTGCTCTTTTAATTTAATCAAAGTAGATATATGTTTTGTTCCCCTTTTTGTAGGGGCATCTGGAAACAGCGCCATATCCCCTTTGATCAAGGTGCATCCCTTGACCTCTATCCATATCCTTTGTCCCTTGATTGTTCCTAAAAAATCCAACCTTCCACCATCCACCTTGATCTCAGGCATCAACTTCTCCATAGGCCTTAACTGCCTTATTAATCCTTGTTCCAGAATGGTTTGTGAAAATTTTCTATGATATCCAGAATGTACAAATATCCACTCATCTTCCTTTTTTGCAGCCAAAAGATCCCAATTTGTCTTTCGATTTTTTCCATCTACTGGTGTAATAAGCACTTTGTTACCAGGAAACAATAATTCTTTGAGTCGCCCAGGATCATGTATGTGCACTTTATGTTCTAAATCATCTAATTTAACAATACCTAAAAATCTATTAGGTCGTTTTATGAAAATTGCCTTTTTTGTATCTGGTAATTCAAATATAATCATTTAAAAATCTCTTTTGTCTCTAAGTACCAAAATAATAAATCCAAATGGTCCATTGGTATATTGACCTTTATAGAAAAATTTTTCATCTTTTCTTCAATTTCAAGATATTTTTTCTTTGATAAAGATTTTGGAATCTCATCTATGACTTTATATTTTTTTAAATTCTTCAATATATGTCTATCTAATATGGCAAGTTCATCTCCAAATCCAATATTTCTTAAAAAATGACTTGCCTCTTTCATACCCATCCCCTTTATATTGTCAACTAAATATTCTCTCATATCAAAGGCACTGTTAAATGACATAAGTGTGTCTTTAATTACAATTCTGTTATTTTTTTTAAATTTATCAATGGCTTCCAAGATATATTTTGTTTTCTTATTGTGAAACCTTACCCCTTTTAGACAACTTAAAATGCCCTTATATGTTGGATTAAATACTACATTTTTATCTATCATCTCTTTGACACAATTCCAACACACCTTTGCCTTTGATTGAGGTGTGAGCAAACAAAAAATAAGTTCATATAGAATATAAGTATCATCTTTTTTAAAATTACTTTTGAATTTCAACAGTCTAGTTTGAATTTCATCTTTTATATCTTGATAAGTTTCAATTAATTTTTTCATAATATATAAATAACCTTCTTTTTCTTATGTTGTTTTATTATTTTATCCTTGTCAACCACATTTGAAATCATTACGATGTACTCAATTCAATTGGTGAAGTAAACCAACTTATTGTAACAAAAATTTTTGATAAAGGGGAGTTTCTATGGGATTTAGTCTTACCAAAGAACAACTCATTATACAGAAAACAGCCAGAGAATTTGCAAGAAAAGAGCTTTTACCAAAGGCTCAACAGAGGGATCAAAAAGGAGAATATCCTCTGGATAGTCTAAAAAAAATGGCTGAACTTGGATTTTTGGGAATGTTGGTTCCTAAAAAATATGGCGGGATGGAAGTTGACACAGTTTCTTATGCCCTTGCTTTAACAGAGATTGCCTATGCATGTGCATCCACTGCAGTTATCATGTCTGTGCACAATTCCCTTGCTTGTGGCTGTATCCTAAATCACGGCACTGAAGAACAAAAGCAAAAATATTTGGTGCCACTTGCAAAGGGAGAATATATTGGTTCTTTTGCCCTCTCAGAGCCAGGGGCAGGATCAGACCCTGCTAGCATGGCAACAACTGCCAAAAGGGAAGGGGATTATTACATATTAAACGGCACAAAGAAGTGGATAACAGGAGGCGCCACATCTTATTTATTTATCGTCCTTGCAAAAACAAATCCAGAACACAGGCATAAAGGTATCTCTGCCTTTATAATAACCAGGGATATGGAAGGTTTTGTAACTGGGAGAAAAGAAGAAAAGATGGGGCTTAGGGCATCTGATACCACTGAGATAATATTTGATAATTGTAAGGTGCCAGCTGAAAATCTTCTTGGCAAAGAGGGAGAAGGTTTTTATGTTGCCATGGCTGGCCTTGATGCTGGAAGGATTGGTATTGCAGCTCAGTCCCTTGGGGTTGGTATGGCTGCATTGGACCTTGCGGTTGAATATTCCAAACAAAGAGTCTCTTCTGGAAAACCCATTTGTGAACATCAGGGCCTTAGATGGATGATTGCAGATATGGCTTTGGATGTTGAAGCAGCAAGATTGTTGGTTTTAAATGCAGCTGCAAAAAAGGACAGAAATGAAAGATGTTCTAAGGAGGTATCCATGGCAAAACTTTATGCATCTGAGATGGCAAATAGGGTAACAGCAAGTGCCCTGCAAATTCATGGAGGTTATGGTTATACAAAAAAATTTCCCATTGAAAGATTATACAGAGATGCAAGGGCATTTACTATCTATGAAGGCACATCACAGATCCAAAAAAACATAATTGCCAATGAAGTCATAGGTGATAAGAAAAAAAGAAAAAATAATGGATAATTAAGGTACATAAATGAATATGCCCATGTAACACCCTTAATCAAGGGCAAAAAAATATTTGCCCCAATAGAAGTTATATAAATTGATGACTTAGCATATGATAGAACCTAATAAAAAAAACAATAATAACAATCTACCAAATATTTACGGAGTATTTTCCATCAAAAAAGAGGGAATAGTGGGGGCAGGACATACCAAAAAAAAGAGCGCTCACCAATTGTTATTCTTCGCTGAAGAGAAGGATGATGGTTCTATATGTATTCAGCCAATAAATAAAAATTTTGTTCCTTCAGGCCCAAAGTCCTTTATTTCTAAAGAAGAATTCTTGCAAAACTTCATTCCTGAACCAGATATATACATAAATAAAGTATATCCTTCAATGAGGCACTTGCAAAAGACTATTGCAAGGGCAGAAAGGCACAGGAGAAATAAAGAATATTATAGTGCTGAATATGAATTTAAAAATGCACTTAGGATTGATGAAGAAAATATTAGGGCAACCTTTGGTCTTGGACTTACCTATTTAGATAGGGGAGAAAAAGATAAGGCCAAATTAGTGTTTAAAAGGTTATACAATTTAAATGCTGCATTTGAGAGGGAACATAAACATCTATTTAATGAATTTGGCATTAAAATGAGAAAAAATAAGATGTATAAAGAAGCATTAAAGTTTTATCTTAAGGCTTACTCCCTTGAAAAATGGGATGAACATCTTTTTTTTAATATTGCTAGAGTATTATTTGAATTAAAGAAGTATAAACCAGCTCTAAAATTTATAAATAAAGCACTAGCTTTAAACCCCAATTTCATGGAGGCAATCAAGTTAAAAAACGTTATTGAAAAATGTCTACAGAACGAAAAATCCGTAGCGAGGATTCCCCAATGAATGATAGATTTTTTGGAGAATTTTTAGTATCAAAGAGAATAATAGATGAAAATATATTGGATGATCTTTTAAAAGAACAGATACACAGAAATAAAAAAATTGGAGAATTATGTATTGAGAAAGGATTTTTATCTCCAGAAGATGTAGAAAAAATTATTCAAATTCAACAAATAGAAGATAATCCCTTTTGTGAAATTGCAAAAAGATTAAATCTGCTTACTCAAAAACAAATTGATGAAATTTTGTTTTTGCAAAATGTAAAAAATATTCATCTTGGAGAATTACTTATAGAGAAAAAAATAATCTCTTTTGAACAATTATCCCCGTTATTAGAAGAATATATAGAAATAGAGAAAAAAAGAAATAAATATCTTAATGAATATATTCAAAGTTTAAATATAAAGGAACTCAAAGTAATTATAGATGTCATTAAAAATTATTTTTTAAGGATTAAACATGAGATCTTAAAACCTCTTTATGTACACAAAAAGATAAAAAATACAAAATTAACACCTATTTTAAAAATTACAATATATAACGAAGAAAAAAACTTGTTTCATTTAAAAATTTTTGAAAAAGATGACACGTTAGATGATTTTATGAAAATTTCCCAAAACTATCTTTCAAATAAAAACATAAAATGTAAGATAGAAAACATAGACACACTACAAGGTATTAAAATAGAAAACAATATAGTTTTCCATTCTTCTGGCGGCATTCCAGTTATTTTATTTTATTAACAAAAGAAGTAGATAACAAAAAAGAGTTTGAAAAATACAAAAAAATCAATCCCCTCTCAAATAGAGAACACCTCTTTATCAGAGGGTGATTTGTTATCCCAAATTAATATGTCTTAGATTAAAAACTATACTTGACCAATACAATTAATTTGGAGTATTTAAAACCAAATAGAGGGGACGTAGCTCAGTTGGGAGAGCGCGGGCATCGCAAGCCTGAGGTCGGGGGTTCAACTCCCCTCGTCTCCATTTAAACAACCTTTCCAGAAACTTTAACAAAAATATACTATAAAGATCAGGGAGGATAACGATTTTAACTAGTGGAAATATTTAATTGTTATATTCCATTTTTATCACCAAAACAAAGTACATGCAGCCGTGGGCTCATATTAAATCTATGTTTTTTACAAAACTCAAATACATGAGGCATAAGTGCAAGTTGTTCTTCTTTTGTTTTCCCAAGGGGCATAATGTAAATCTTTTCCTTTGATATGCCATTCCTTTCAATAAATTCTAATATTAAATCCTCCCATCCTAACAAATATAAAAATTTAAAAAAATGGCTTTTGTTAATATTTGTTTCTATAATATGCCAAGAACCATTTATAAACTTAGGGCTACATACAACTATTCCCTTTGGAGCATCTGGGATATCTACCTTTCCACTTGTCTCATACTGGATAAAAAAAGAATTAGCCTTTAGAATATCAACTAGTTTAAAAAGACCTGAATTCCACTGCAAAAATGGTTCTCCCCCTGTTATAACAATATTTTTACAATTGTAAGATAAAATTAATTCAACTAACTCATTTATTTTAAATTTTGTGTTAGATTTCCACGAATACTTTGTATCGCAAAATGGACAATAAGGCTCTATGCAACCAGAAAGCCTCAAAAATATAAAAGGCTTTCCAATAAAAGGTCCTTCTCCTTGCAGGGAAAAAAATATCTCTGATATATCCAGTAGATAATCTTTTTTCATAATTAAGATGCTGT
>JAMOPG010000230.1 GCA_027064715.1 Desulfobacterales bacterium | reverse complement strand
AATCAGTTTTTCTGAAATCGCAAGACCTATGCCGCTAGCAGCTCCCGTTACTACAGCTATTTTATTCTTCATATAACCCTCCTCCTTTATTATTTATTGCATTTCAAATAAAGAAAATTGCCAACACCAAATTTATAGGACCATCTTTCATTGTCACTAGAGAATATTCATTTTTATTAACTTCTATTATTTGATTAAACTTAATTTTTTGAAGCATCTCCTATTATAGCTTCATAAAAAATCTCTATAGGATGCAAAACTTTGCATTTTAAATTTTTATGCATAACTGCATCTGTTAGATTTATAACACAGCCTGGACAGGGTGTAAATAGCATTTTTATACCTTTTTTTTCTACTTCCTCTGCCTTTTTTAAGGATAAGGAGAGGGAGTCCTTGTAATGCTTTAAATTAAACGTACCCCCAAAACCACAGCAATCTTGATTTTCGAGTTCTACAAAGTCTTTTGATATTTTTGAAATAACATCTATCAATATTGGAACATAACATGATTCATAATGACACGGAATATGTAAACTGGTTTTTTCTTTTATATGACCATTTATATCTATGTTTAATACTTGTTTTATGAAAACTATAATGTCGATAAATTCCACATCAGATTTACTTAGATCTACTACTGAATTTAAATTATCAAGAGTATAGTTGCAGGTAGGACAGGAAGTTACTACATATTTTACATCATGTGCATCAAAAAAATCATAGTTTATTTTAAGTAATTTCTTCATAATATCTAGTCTTCCCATTGTAGCTGCAGGTATACCGCAGCAGTAATTTGTCTCTGGTACAATAACAGTAACTCCAAGTCTATTTAATAGTTTTACAATTTTTTCACCCCAATCAACGTATATCATATTGATCGCACAACCAGGATAGAAGATAACTTTTAATTGTTCCTCCTTTGCATAATGAATACCACCATAAGTTGATGTAAAAAATGTCTTTTTAACACCTTTTATATATCTATTCCCCAATAATTTTAAATTTGCATGATAAATATCATCTTTTACTTCTTTTGTTGTTACTTTAAATCCCTTATGTAACATGGAAGATATTTTCGTTAGTAGAGAAGGATGAGATAAAGCTAATTCCAAGAGGGTCTTTTGGTACACAGGTAATTTTTTTATTTTTCTAAGGCTAGACTTTGCTTTTAAAAAGATTTCCACGGTATTGACACCACTTGGACAATTTTTTTCGCACCTTCCACAAAGTATACAATAGTCGAGGATTTTGAGTGTATTTTTCACATCTTTTATATTTCCTTCATACAGCGATTCAATTAAGTTTATCTTGCCCCTAGCAACTGAGCCTTCAAAAAAATTTTCATTATATAGGGGACAGACAGATTGACACATCCCACATTTCATGCATTTTATTAATAACTCTTCAAGTTCCTCCAGCTCATGGATTAATCTTTTCATTATATCAGTCCCATTTTGTTTGGGTTTAAAAGATTTTTAGAGTCAATTCCCTTTTTTAACCTTTGCATATAATTTAAAGTATCTTTACCAACTTCCTTTTCCATAAATTTTGCCTTTAAGATACCTATTCCATGCTCTCCGCTCAGTGTTCCATCCAGCATTAATGCCTTTTCAAAAATTTCATTTATTGCCTTTTCAACTCTTGTCATTTCATCTTTGTCTCTTTTGTCTGTAAGGATCGTTGGATGGAGGTTTCCATCTCCAGCATGACCAAAGGTGCCAATAGCAAGTTGGTATTTTTTCGAAATACGTTGAATTTCCTCCATAAGAGAGGGTACTCTACTTCGGGGGACAGTAGCATCTTCCAGAATTAAGGTGGGTTTTAGCCTGGCCAGACAGGAAAGTGCCTTTCTCCTTGCAGTCCAAATTTGTGCTTTTTCTGTTTCATTTTTTGCTTCTATGACTTCTCCTTTATGCTTCTCACAAATTGATTTTATTTTGGAAAATTCCTCTTGAACAACAGACTTATGTCCATCTACTTCAATTAAAAGCAGGGCATCTACATCAACTGGTAGGCCAATTTTTTCATGCTCTTCAACAGCACGTATTGTAAAATTATCCATGAGCTCAAGGGTGCATGGAACTATTTTGGATGCAATAATATCAGATACAGTATCACATGCATTCAGGATGGACTTATATTTGACGAGCATTGACCTTGAAAATTGAGGTTTTGGGATGAGTTTTAGTGTAATTTCGTGCATGATACCTAAGAGTCCTTCAGATGCTATCATAAGCCCTGTTAGATTAAAGCCAGTTACAAGTTTTACTGTCTTTCCTCCTCCAATAATCTCTTTTCCCTGACTGTCGAAAAATTTTACTCCCATGACATAGTCTTTTGTAACTCCATATTTAAGGCCTCTAAGTCCTCCGGCATTTTCTGCAACATTTCCTCCTATAGTAGAGATGGACATACTTCCAGGATCAGGTGGGTAAAACAAACCACATTTTTCAACTGCATCAGCAAATTGCTTTGTTACAACTCCAGGTTCCACTACAGCATAAAGATCTTCTTCATTTATTTCTTTAATTTTATTCATCTTGGTTGTTACAATTACACACCCGCCTTTTATGGGGACTGCACCACCACTTAAATTTGTCCCAGCTCCTCTTGTTGTTATAGGTATATTATTTTCATACATAAGTTGTATAATTTGCTTTAATTGCTCTTTATTCTCTGGAAATACAACTATGTCGGGTAATACTTTTTTACAAAACGCTGCATCATATGAAAAAAGGGCACGTTCTGATTCATTATGTAAAATTTGATTTTTTTTTGGTAGTATTGTTTTTAACTTTTTTATTAATTTTTTATTCACAATAAACTCCACATTATTTAAATATTACAGAAGGAAGCCATGTAATTATTTGAGGAAAAACTATACAAAGAATAAGCCCTATAGCTTGTAAGACAACAAATGGGACTATTCCTTTATATATATGAGCCATAGTCATCCCTTTTGGAGCAACACCTTTTAAATAAAAAAGAGCATATCCGAAAGGTGGAGTTAGGAATGACATTTGAAGATTGATGGATACAATCATTGCAAACCATAGTGGATCAAAATGGAGTTGGTTCACTGCAAGGGGAGTGAAGATTGGAACACATAAAAGAAGTATTCCCAACCAATCCACAAACATTCCTAGTATGAAAATTATAAACATCATTATTCCTAAAATCACCCATTTGTTAGAGCTTATGGCAAAAATTAATTTAGTAAAAACGTCTCCACCGCCCAGACCCATAAAAATTGCAGTATAAAAGTTAGCGCCAACAAATATAAGCATAACCATACAGGTAATTTTAAGTGTGGAATATCCGGCGTCCCTTAACATTGAAATATTTAATCTTTTGTTAAAGGCTGCGAGTAACAACGCGCCTACACATCCCAGGCCTGCGGCCTCTGTTGGAGTTGCTATTCCTGCAGCAATACTTCCAAGAACAGCAAAGATTAGAAAGAGAGGAGGAATCATAGACTTAAAAGTCATCAATATCTTTTGCTTTAAAGTATGAGTCCTTTCTTCTTTTGGTATTGGTGGACCTGCATCTGGATTTATAAATGTACAATAAATCCATGTATAGAGAAGATATAAGGATGAGAGTAAAAGGCCCGGTAAAAATGCCGCCATAAAGAGCTCTCCAACAGACATTCCGATTAGACCTCCATATACAACTAACATAATAGATGGCGGTATTAAAATTCCCAAAGTGCCACCAGCAGTTATAACGCCTGCAGTAAGCTCTTTTGAGTAACCTTTTTTTAACATTGCAGGGGCTGCTAACAATCCCATTGCTACTACTGAAGCACCAATAATTCCGGTTGTAGCAGCAAATACTGTACACACAACTATTGTGGCAAGAGCAAGTCCTCCCCTAATTGGCCCTAAGACAATATACATAGTTTCGTACAATTCTTCTGCAACTCCAGATTTATCTAAAAATTGTGCCATTAAAATAAAAAGAGGTATCGCAACAAGCACATAGTTAGTCATAAGACCGTAAGTTTTATTTGCCAGTATGAAGAATGCTCCTGGTCCGTATCCTAAAATTCCGAAAATAACTCCCAACGCACCAAGTGTTATACCTAGTGGATGGCCTAAAAAGATTGCAAATAATAAGAACACAAACATACTAATAGATAGCACTTCTGGACTCATTATATTTCTTCTCCTTTTATTTTATAATAAGATTTGATAGCGTTAGATAGTCCCTGAAGAAACAATAGAAAAAAGGCTATAGGCATGAATGTTTTGAAGGGATAAATTGCAGGAGCCCAGGGAGACTGGCTATGCTCCATAATTTGCCATGATTGTAACATAAATATCCAAGAAGATTTAATGGCAATAAGTGTAAAAGGGAGAAAAAAAATAAAGAATGTTATCAGATCTAAAATTCCTTGTAGTCTAGGATTTAATTTAGAATAAAATACATCTATACCAATGTGCATATTATGTTTTAAAGTATAGCCTAAACCCATCAAAAACATAACTGCATATAACATATAACTTAATTCAAACCCCCACATGGTTGGACTATTAAAAACTTTTCTTCTAATTACCTCATATACAACTACAAAAAGTAATACATATACGATATAACTTGTTATTTTTCCAATAATTTCGTTTAAACAATCAATGGCCCTAGCGATTTTTTTCATAAAAGCCTCCACAAAAAAGGGGAGATATAATATCTCCCCTCTTTTTACTTATTAAATTATAACTATTCGTAATGTTTACCTTTTATATATTCTTCGTAAGGATAAGCGGAAAGACCACTTCTTAAATCTTTCCATTTTGAATAGTGTTTAATAAAATTTTCTTGAGAAGTTAACACCTTATCAAGAAAAGGATTTTGTTTTCTTAGAGTATCAAGATATTTCTTAGTGGTTTTTCTGAGTTCATTCAGAGATTTATCTGATAATTTATTGAACTTTACTCCTTGTTTCTCGTATTTTTCAATTGCTAGGGCGTTATTATATTCGCTCCTTGTTAAATCCCATAATTGAAGTTCCCTTGATGCTATCTTTAACACATATTTAAGATGATCAGGGAGTTTATCGTATGCTTTTTTGTTGACTTCAAACATAAGTTGTACAGCTGTTTGATGCCATCCTGGAACCATTACGTTTTTGGCTATCTCTTGAAATCCCATAGGGTAAGTAATGTATGGAGTTGAAAATTCTGCTCCATCTATCACCCCCCTTTCAAAAGCTAAATATATCTCTCCTCCAGGAAGCGGTGTAACAGAGACACCCATATCCTTTAATATATCTGCTGCCCATCCAACTGTTCTAACTTTCATCCCCTTTAATTGAGATACCTCTGTTATTGGTTTTTTGGTAAAAAATCCCATTTCCTGACCAGAATTTCCTCCCATTAGAGGAACAAGACCATACTTACCGTAAAGTTCTTTAGCTAGTTTCATTCCACCACCAAACATAAGCCAGATTGAATATTCGACATTATTCATACCAAAAGGAACAGAGGCAAAAGCTACAAATGCTTGGTTTTTACCCTTCCAATATCCTGGCCAATCATGGCCTATTTCAGCTACACCATTCCTTACAGCATCAAATACTTGAAAGGCTGGAACTATTGATCCTGCAGGATAAACCTTAATTTTAAGCTGCCCATTTGATAGTT
>JAMOPG010000229.1 GCA_027064715.1 Desulfobacterales bacterium | reverse complement strand
TGCATGAAAAAAAAATTATGTTCTAAAAATTATAAAAAGGCAAATATGTTGTGGACTGAGAAAAAAATTAAGAATATAATTCATCAAAATCCTTTTAAGGAGGTGTGTCCTTGAAAACTCAAATTACATGTCCTCATTGTAATGGAATTATAGAGATCTATAAAAATCCTTTGCCCACAGTAGATGTAATTTTATATAATGAGAATAAAGAAGTTTTGCTAATTAAAAGAAAAAATCCCCCATATGGATGGGCAATACCAGGGGGGTTTGTGGATGTGGGAGAGACAGTGGAACAAGCAGCAAGAAGGGAGATAGAAGAAGAGGTTGGCCTTAAGATTTGCTTGCAAGGTATATTTGGAGTATATTCTTCTCCAGATAGAGATCCCAGACACCACACAATAACTACAGTATTTTATGCAAAACTACCATCAGAAAATCCACCTCAAGCAGGAGATGATGCAGCAGAATGCAAATTGTTTTCTTTAACTAAACTGCCAGATATGGCATTTGATCATAAGAACATATTACAAGATTTCCTGGCTAGATTTGATAAACTAACATCTAATTTTGTAAAAGATGGAAGGAGTGTTTTTATTTAATGAAATATTGCATTGCCCTAGATATTGGTGGCACAAATATAAGAGGAACATGGATATTAGATAATGGTAGTTATGGAAATATCTATCTCAAAAAAAGGCCAAAAGATTTACAAGGCACCAAAAATACAATCAAATCAATAATAGATAAAATAAAAGATGAGCTAACACGGCCAATCTATAAAATAGGAGTAGCAAGTGCTGGACCTTTAGATTATAAAAAAAAGAAGTATCTCAATCCTGTTAACATGCCAGAATTAAAAAATTTTTCAATTGGAAAGTTCATTGAAGATACATACAATGTAGAGTGCATATTGGAAAATGATGCACAGGCAGCAGCATTGGGAGAGATAATCTATGGTTCTTTAAAAGGAAAAAAAAATGGTATTACTATTACATTGGGAACAGGAGTTGGTACAGGAGTAATTATAGATAAAAAAATATGGAGAGCAAACCACATAACAGGTCCTGAGCTTGGTCACCTCTATCTTGGGGGGAATAAGATCTGCGGATGTGGGCAGGTGGGATGCGCTGAGACCTTATTGAATGAAAAGGCATTAATTGATCTTTCAAAAACACATGGTATAAACGTAAATAATACAAAAGAGCTATATTTGTTTGCAAATAACAATTTAAAACGAATAGAGCCAATATTAGAAGAATATGGAAGATATTTAGCGCTTTTTATCTGTCAGCTCCAGGTAATATTTTGTATCAATAATTTTTGTATAAGTGGAGGAATATCTCCTATTGCAAAGTTGGCTTTAACATATATCCAAAGCCTTATAGAAAAAAGATTCTTAAAACAACAGATATGGATGCCACATGAAATTACTTTTAGTGCAAATCCAAATTTAAGTGGCCTACTTGGTATTGCTGCTCTTTGTTTTGAAGATCAAAAATAAAAAGGTGAAAAATATGTTGTTAATTACAATGGGTGATCCAAATGGGATTGGACCTGAGATATTATGTAGATTTTTTGGAGAAAATAAAAACTTTAGTCAAAAAATTTTAATACTTGGGCCAGAAGAGCCTTTAGATTATTTTTCAAAAATGTTTTCTATAGAAAGATTTTGGACTAAGATAGATGATGTAAGCCATTGCATTGAAGATAAGATATATCTTTATGAACAAGGTCTTAATGATTTTCGATTCACTCCAGGAAGGCCTTCAGTTGATGGTGGAAAGATCAGTGGATTGATATTAAAGAATGCGTGCCAATTTATAAAAAAGGGGTTTTCGTCAGCAATTGTAACGTGTCCTATTAACAAAAGCACTTTGATTGATGCTGGTTTTAAATTCCCTGGGCATACAGAGTTTTTGGCACATGAATTCGGTCTTGGACCTGATGATATATGTATGCACTTATATGGGGAAAGACTTAAAGTGTCTTTAGTTACAACACATCCTCCACTCAAAGACGTTCCATCTATGATATATGAAGAAAAAATAATAAGGTGTTTATCTCTTACCTGGGAGATGTTATGTAAGCTAAATGAAAATAAAAAGCCCATTGGTGTGTGTGGACTAAATCCCCATGCAGGGGAAAATGGAAAGATAGGCACAGAAGAAATTAATATAATAAAACCTGCTATTGAAAAGGCCAAAGAAAAAGACATAAAAGTCAAAGGACCATATCCTGCAGATACTATATTTTACAGGGCATTAAAGGGAGAGTTTTCTGCAATACTAGCCATGTATCATGACCAAGGCCTTGCACCTTTAAAATTATTAGAATTTAATAAAGCAGTTAATATTACCTTAGGGCTTCCATTTGTAAGGACTTCTGTGGACCATGGGACTGCATATGAAATAGTGGGGAAAAAGATTGCAGAAACAACTAGTCTTAAAAATGCAATTAAACTTGCAAATCGTCTGATATAAATAAAATTTATTTAATTATTTAATGCCTTTTCAGCATATTTGAGCATCTTTTTTGCTTCTTTAAAAGATGGATTTATCTTTAATGCCTTTTTTGCTACTTCTATTGCGTCCTGCCATCTCTTTTCATCAATATATACCCTTCCTAGATTAAAATATAGATATTCATCATCAGGAGATTTAGCGATTGCCTCTTTAAATACCTTTTCAGCAAGGTCATATTTTTTTGCTCGTCTAAATACTATTCCCATTCTATTTAATACATGGACAGCACTGGGGTCATTTTTGTACGCATCTTCCAGATATTTTATAGCCTCTTCTAAAAGACCTTCGTCTAAATACATATTACTTATAATAACCCTTAGATCAGCATCCTCTTTAAAGGTATTAATAAGTCTTTTAAAGGTCTTATCTGCTAAATCATATTTTTTCTCCTGCAATTGCTTTTTACCAACATTCAGCTCTCTTGCCTTAAGCTGCTCCAGTGCCTCCATCTGTTTTTTTGCTTCTTCAACAGCGGAATCTTTTAACTCTTTAGCAGCTTCCTGAAGTTGCTCCCAGAGTTCTTTTTCTTTGCCAGGAGAATATTCAATTGGAAAAGGATATTGTTGCGCAAACTCCTTATCAAGCTTAAGCAGGTAAACAGCATCTTCTATCTTTTTTTGAAAATCCTTCTTTTCATGTTTTAAAAGTGGGGTCTGTAAATAAATTTCAAGGGCTTCTTTAATTGCAAGCAGGGCTGACAAATACTTTTTCTGCCTTAAAAAGGCATTTACACTACTTAACTTTGACCTGGCTTTTACTATTTCAGACATATTACCACCTCAACTTACCCTTTTTACCATTTCTGCAAACTCTTTAAAAAAATACCTTGAATCATGGGGGCCAGGTGCAGCTTCTGGATGATATTGCACTGCCATGATAGGTAATCTTCTATGCACAAATCCTTCTAATGTCTTGTCATTTAAATTTATGTGGGTTTGTTTTAAATGATCAAGTCCTGTTATATCCACACAAAAACCATGGTTTTGAGAAGTAATCTCCACATGTTTGGCATCCAGTTTTTTAACTGGATGATTCACACCATGATGTCCAAATTTGAGTTTATAGCTTTTACCACCCAAAACTAGGCCAAGTATCTGATGTCCAAGACATATACCACCTATTGGGAAATTTTCAATTAATAATGATACCTCATGTAAGATATCTTCAAGGGCAGCAGGATCACCTGGTCCATTAGACAAAAATATGGCATTTGGGGACAGATCTTTTATCTGTGATGCCTTATAAAAAGAAGGGACAACTAGTATTTCAAAGCCTTGTTTTTCAAGAAGTCTCAATATATTATACTTTACTCCAAAATCATAAACTACTAATTTTAATTTATCTGTTTCCCACTTATACTTCCCATCATCCAATTCCACATAAACAGGTCCATTTTCCCATTTATATGGCCTTTTTGTAGTCACATGATCAACCAGGTTGAGCCCCTGCATTGGTTTTAGCTGGCGTGCCTTTTCCACTAATTTTTTGGGATCTAGCTCTTTTGTAGAGATATATCCCCTCATTGCTCCATGGATCCTAATATGTTTTGTCAATGCTCTGGTATCTATCCCTTCTATCCCCATTACATTATATTTTTTTAAATACTCAGGTAAAGACATCTTTGAGCGATAATTAGATGGCTCTTTGCAACATTCCTTTATAATAAAACCAGCTACATGAATCCTGTCAGATTCTATATCTTCATCATTTATTCCATAATTGCCAATATGGGGGTAGGTCATTGTCACAAGTTGATATTTATATGATGGGTCAGTCAAGATCTCCTGATACCCAGTCATTCCTGTATTAAATATGACCTCACCACCTGTTTCCCCTTCACCTGTAAAGGAAAAACCTTCAAAATATGTTCCATCTTCTAGTACCAACAATGCCCGCATTCGCATCTCCCCTTAGTTAATATCTTTTCAACCTTATCCAAATCCTCAGGAGTGTCAACTCCTAGACAAAAGCATCTAGTGAATTTACAATATATGGGAATTTGATTTTGTAACAATCTAAGCTGTTCAAGCTTCTCTATTTTTTCTAAAGGAGACTGAGGCAACATAACAAATTTTTTTAAAGCATTATATCTATATCCATACATTCCAATATGACCCAAAAACCTAATTCCTTTGACCAAACCTGAAGAATAAGGGATGGGGGCCCTTGAAAAATATAAGGCAAACCCTTTTAAATCCAAAACCACTTTCACCACATTGGGATCTAAAGCCTCTTTAGGTGTAATCTCTCTCACTAAAGTAGCTACCTTAATATTGGGCTCATCAAATGATTCCAAAAGTTCTTCAACCATAATAGGGTCTAAGAGTGGTTCATCTCCTTGGATGTTTATTACAATATCATTTTCTGAAACTCCTAATTTAGATGCTGCTTCAAACACCCTATCTGTACCTGATTTATGGGACGGATCTGTCATCACAACTGGAACATTGTATTTTTTAGCTGCCTCAAATATCTTCTCATGATCAGTAGCAAGTATAACTTCACTGATCTTTTTACATTGCTTTGCCCTTTCGTATACATGCACAAACATAGGTTTACCCAAAATTTTAGCAAGGGGCTTACCTGGAAATCTTGAGGATCCATACCTTGCAGGGATAATCCCATATATTTTTTTATCTTCCATAACCACCCCTCTTTAAAAACAATTGAAAATATAAATATTCTGTCCTAATATAAAAAACACCCCTTATAAAAAAGTAGCGAATAATAACTTTATTTATTAGTTATTTTTTAGTTAGTGCCACAACATTTTCCTTTTAACAAGAAAAAACTTAAAATGGAGATTGTATGCCTTTTTATATTTACAAGGCGAAAAATAGAGCGGGAAGAAAAGTAAAAGGTGAGATGGAAGCACCTACTATGGACCTAGCATTAAGTGTATTACAGAGACGAGGCTATACCAATATAAAAATAAAGCCCAAACCTAAAGACATATTGGAAGGCACTTTTTTAGAAGGAAGAGTAAAACCCAGGGATATGGTGGTATTTTCCAGACAATTTGCCACTATGATTAATTCAGGGGTGCCTATTATCCAGTCCCTAAATGTGCTTGCTCAACAGACAGAAAATAAAAAATTAAAGAGAAAATTGTATGAAATAAGAAATGATGTACAAGGAGGAAGCTCCCTTTATGAAGCACTTCAAAAACATTCTGATGTGTTTGATGAGTTGTATATAAACATGGTAAATGCAGGTGAAATTGGCGGGGTATTAGACGTTGTCTTAGATAGACTCGCACAATACATTGAAAAAGCAGCGTCTCTTAAGGCAAAGGTCAAGGGGGCAATGGTTTATCCAGCTGTTGTGGTCATTGTGGCTATAGCAGTTATTACTATAATCATGGTATTTGTTATTCCCACATTTGCGAAGATGTTTCACGATATGGGCTATGCCCTACCCTTGCCCACTCAAATAGTTATTAACTTAAGTAACTGGTTTAGACAAAACATTTTATTCATGTTTTTCATCATAGTGGCATTTATTGGCATTTTCAGGACCTTATATAAAAAGGTTGAAAAAATAAAAATAGCTGTTGATAGAATGATCCTTTTTTTGCCAATTTTTGGTCCTTTGCTTAGAAAGGTTGCTGTTGCTAGATTTAGTAGGACTTTTAGCACCATGATATCAAGTGGGGTTCCGATCCTCCAGGCCCTTGATATAGTTGCCAAGACCTCTGGGAATAAAACTGTGGAATTAGGTGTATTAGAGGCAAAAAAAAGCATAGCTGAAGGTCAAACAATAAGTGAACCTTTAGAAGATACAGGGGTGTTCCCTCCAATGGTAATCCAGATGATATCCATAGGAGAAACCACTGGTACCTTAGATACAATGTTAGAAAAGGTTGCTGATTTTTATGATGATGAGGTTGAGGTAGCAGTATCAGCCTTGACTTCAATGTTAGAACCATTAATGATAGTGTTTTTGGGAGCTGTAGTAGGTGGACTTGTAATAAGTATGTATCTACCTATCTTTAAAATAGCTGGTGTTGTTTCAGGACAGGGCTAGGATATGTTTTATGAGAATTATTATAGAAATTTTTTATAAATGAGTTTAAAAGGAGGACAAAAAATGACAGATCAGGGTCTCAATGTAGGAGTGGTTGGCGCAACAGGCGCAGTTGGGCGAGAAATGTTAAAAGTTTTAGAGCAGAGAAACTTTCCTATTAAAAAGATAAAGGCACTTGCTTCTGAGAGATCTGCAGGCAAAAAACTTGAATTTAAGGGACAAGAAATTACAGTTGAAAAACTTACCCCTGAAGCCTTTGATGATTTAGATCTTGCACTCTTTTCTGCAGGTGGCTCTGTTTCAAAAGAGTTTGCACCCATTGCTGCTGAAAAGGGATGTGTTGTAGTGGACAACTCCAGTGCATGGAGAATGGATCCTGAAGTACCATTGGTGGTACCAGAAGTAAATCCTGATGATCTGGTAAAACACAAAAACATTATTGCAAACCCCAATTGCTCAACTATCCAGATGGTAGTGCCACTAAAACCAATACATGATGTTGCTAAGATTAAAAGAATAGTTGTGGCTACTTACCAGGCAGTGTCAGGAACAGGGCAAAAGGCTGTAGATGAATTAGAGCAACAGGTTAGGGCCATATTTAATATGAAAGAAGTGGAATGCAAGGTGTATCCTTACCAGATAGCATTCAATTGTCTTCCCCACATAGATGTATTTTTAGACAATGACTATACTAAAGAAGAGATGAAGATGGTTAATGAAACCAAAAAGATCATGGGAGACGATTCTATTAGGGTCACTGCAACTACCGTAAGGGTACCTGTATTCTATGGTCACAGCGAAGCTGTAAATATAGAAACAGAAAAAAAGATCACAGCAAAAGAGGTGAGGGCATTGCTTACTCAAGCTCCAGGAGTAAAGGTATTGGATAATCCAAAGGAAAACATCTATCCAATGCCAATTTTTGCTGCTGGAGAAGATGAGGTATTTGTTGGAAGGATAAGGGATGATGAATCAATCGAAAATGGAATCAATTTGTGGATAGTTGCAGACAATATCAGAAAAGGAGCAGCATTAAATGCTGTCCAGATTGCAGAGGAACTCATTAAAAGAAATCTCATAAAGAGATAGAGGGAAATACTTTATATCTCACAAAAGTTATTGCCTTCGTAGCATAAGATGAAATCTTATCTTCCTTCCCCCGAGGGGGAAGGGGAAATTTAAACTTATGTCACAGCAGCTTTATATAAAGATCAGCCCTGCCTGAAAAGTGGCAGGGCTGAATATTATTTTTTATCCCTTATCATTTAGTTTTAATACATCAATATCATCTACAAAGATCTTACCAGCAGTGGGCTCAATAAGCCTATTTTCATATTTTCGACCATTTTCTGGCAGATCATATTAACTTTCTAATATTACCAATTCTCTTAGCTCATCATCACTTAGCTCTGTAATCCATGTTTCACCAGTACCTACAATACTTTCGCTTAAAGCACGCTTTTTTTCAATCATCCTCTCTATTTTTTCTTCAATTGTGCCTTTTGTAAGCAATCTATGTACAAATACATTACTTTTTTGTCCAATTCTATATGCCCTGTCTGATGCCTGATCCTCAACTGCTGGATTCCACCACAGATCATAATGGATTACATGGTTTGCTGAGACCAAATTTAGCCCTGTTCCTCCTGCCTTAAGGGAAAGAATAAATATCCATGGATCACTTTCTGATCTAAATATTTCAATCATTTCATCCCTCTTCTTTCTTGGCACACCACCATGCAAAAACAGGACCTCTTCTCCCATCTCTTTTAAGATCATCTCTTTAATAAGAGATCCCATTTCTCTGAACTGGGAAAAGATAAGCACTTTTTCTTTTTGCTTTTTTATCTCATCCAAGAGCTCAATCAATCTCTGGGCCTTTCCAGATTCCTCTGGATTTAACTGTTTTTGCTTTAGATATAGGGCAGGATGATTGCAGATCTGCTTTAACGAAAGCATAAGTTTTAATACAAGCCCTTTTCTTGCTATACCTTCTTCACCCTGGATCTTTTCTAAGGATGTATTTACCACCTCTTTATATAGGCTTATCTGAGCTGGAGACATTGAGCAATATTCATTCTTTTCTATCTTTTCTGGAAGATCACGTATAACTGTTTTGTCTGTTTTTTTGCGTCTTAAAACAAATGGAGAGATAATGCGTCTTAAATTTTTCTTTGCTTCTTCGTCTCCATATCTTTCTATTGGTATGGAAAAATTCTTTTTAAAGTATTGTTGACTGCCTAGAAGTCCTGGATTTAAAAAATGAAATATACTCCAGAGCTCCATAAGCCTGTTTTCAATGGGAGTGCCTGATAAAGCAATCCTATATGGGGCTTTATTTAATGAATGAACTGCCTTTGTTTGAGCAGCAAAGGGATTTTTTATATTCTGGGCCTCATCTATAACTACTATTGGAAATTTATCAGAAGAGAATTGATTTGCATTTTGTCTAAGTATCCCATAGGTAGTTAAAACAACATCTATGTTGTCTAAGTTATCTAACTTCTTATCACTGCCGTAAAAAGGATATACATTAAGAGAAGGAGCAAATTTGGCTATTTCCTGTTGCCAATTTCCAAGCAAGGTTGTTGGAACAACAATGAGTGCGGGCTTTATCTTTTTTTTCTTTAAATAAAGGATCACAGCTAATGCTTGAATGGTTTTTCCAAGTCCCATATCATCAGCAAGGCATGCGCCAAATCCTGCCTCACAATTTACCACCATCCATCGATATCCAGTTACTTGATAAGGTCTAAGCTGTGCTTTAAGCTCAGAAGGTTTCCTAAGTAACCTTAATTTGGATAGACCTTCTATCTTGTGCTTAATTTCCTCTGGTGGGATAAACTCTATTTTGCCTTCATCAGTTTTTATCTCCTGCATTAGAGAAAAGCGTAGAAGTTCTGCATAGTCTTTTATCTCAATCTCTGTGTCCAGGATATGTTTTATCCTCTCAAGCTCATCTGGTCTTAGTAACAGCCAATTTTCTTTTATCTTTACCAAAGGAGTCTTTGTTTTGCACAGCTCTAAAAATTCTTTCCTACTTAAGGTGATATCCCCCAGACATACCTGCCACTCAAATTGAAGCAGATCCTTTAAAGAAAGCATTGGATTAACAGGAGCATTAGATTTTGTTATTACTCTTGGCTTGATGTGAAAGACTTCTTTTATCTCAGCAGGGAATATGATAGGAATGTCAAATATCTGCAAATACTCTTTTCCTCTTGAAATGAGATCAAGAACATCTTCTGTGTTTATGGTGGTCTTTTGTTTAAATCCTCCTTTTCCAGCTTCAAGAAAGTTAAGCACAGGAATATAACGGGTCAGGATAGAGATCAGATCAATGATCTCCTTTTTGTCTTTATCTTCTGCCCCTTTCCAGAATTTTTTTAGATTAACAGGTCTTTTGTCTTCAGAAAATACAATTGGCTCTAAAAACCAATTTTTCTTTTCTTTCTTCTTTTCTGGCTTTAAGATAAATCCAAGCCTTATAATGGTCTCTTTTTTTCGTAAGCTCAAAGGAGCAAGCCAGGCTCGTAAGGCAGAGAAAAAGGATTTTATGTGGGGATTATCTGCTAATATGGCCTTTTCTTGTTTAAAAACAGATAAATATTCATCCTCTTCTAAAAATTGGTTAGAGCTGATCCCATGTTTTACTAATATATTGACACAGCTGTCCAAAAATCCTTCTAAAACCTCTTTAGATGAAAGATATCCTTTTTTATCTCTGTATCTTAAATATGTGCAAAGTGGGGCCTTTTGTATGCATCTATTTACTATTTCTTTTAATCTTTTTGAGACAAGATAAGCCTTGTAGGTAATATTAAAAGAGACATTTTTTTTGCGCTTATCTTGTATCTCTTCAACAGAGGGTATAAAATATGATCTTTCAACAAGGGCTACTGCAAAATGCGCAAGGTAAACATAGAGAAAAAATGCGGAAGATATCTCATTTTCTAATGTAAGAGAAGTAGATGCAAGATATGGTAATATCTTATTTATATCTATTGAAATTCCTACAACTCTTTTTTTATTTAGTTCCCCATTCTCAACAATTGGTAATGTCTTTTGCTTAAATTCTATATTTTCTTTTATATCCTTTTTATCTATTCCATAAATAAAGAGTTCATTTTCTTCTTTTAAAAATATAGCACCTTTTGCTTTGTTAATAGTAGGGTCAAAATAATCGACTTTTCTTTCTAAAAATGGATTTAAATCTATTGAGTCATATATGGAACGAAGTATATCTTTAAAATTGCCTTTTCTATAAAAAACAGGATTATCGGTAAGAGCTGAAAATATAAATCCTTTTCCATTTCCATCTAAAGAAAGAGAAGGAAAAGCAACATCCTGTTTATAAGAGTAAAAGTTTTCTATTTCTGATTTGTCTGGCAAAAAATTTGATATATTATCTTTACTTTCTATTAATCTTAATTGCTTTAAAAATTCTTCCTTTGGTATTCCTCTTAAAGTAAACAGGACAAATGGATCATTATCTATGACCTCGGCTATCACATAAAATACTGCTGCAATATGTTTACATGGATTTGCCCAGTCAGGGCAGGTACAGTCAGTATCAAATTCTTCTTCTGTTGTTGGTAAAAGGTCAATTCCATGATCTCTAAATAGGTCTATTATGTGCTCAGGCAGGGTCAAATTTAATATTGTTGAAACAAGGACAGGCCTTTGTTTTAAGATCGAGAATATCTCTTCTTTTGTCTTTTCTTGAAACTGTCTTACTTTTATCTTTACTTTATATGGTGTTTTTCTTGAGCCAGATACTCTGGCACTAATTAGACCTGGTTTTATATCATATTTAATCACCCTACCTTTTCTGGCATAAGTCCTTCCTCTTGGAAGACGGTTTTCCCAGATAACACCAAGACGCTCTAAGGCTTCTATCCATCTCTTTCCCCACCATGTTAAAGCAAATGTCTTTTGTTTCAACTTATCATTCCTCCCAATATTTATAAAAGTGATGTTTCAATTTTGGGTAAGTCAAATTCATTATAAAATCTCTCAACTATTTCCCACAGTTCTTCTGTTAGGTATTTTTTCACCTGACTGATAATATAATGTGGAACTGATCCATAATAAGCCTCTGAAATTGCGCCTGTTATACAGGCCAGTGTATCACTATCACCCCCTAAGGATACGGCATTTCTCACTGCATCTTCATATGAATCTGAATCCAAAAAGCAAATAATTGCAGGTGGAACAGTTCCCTTACATGAGACATCAAAGTGATAACTTGGCCTTATCTCTTCAACTGTGGTCTCTAAATCATACCCAAAGCTCTCTGCAATCTCTTGTCTTATCTCTTTTTTTCCTCCTCCCTTTCTAGCTAGATAAATACAATAAGCCACTGCTTGGGCACCTTTTATTGCTTCAGGATGATTATGTGTTATTTCAGAGCTCTTTTTCGCCTCTAAAAAGACCTTATCTTTTGTATCAAAGGCAAAACCAATGGGACTTACACGCATAGCTGAGCCATTTCCCCAGCTATTATACGGTCTTGGATCAGGAGAATTTAACCACCTTAAAAACATACCTCCATATCCTGCATTGATATATCTTTTTCCAAGTTCCCTGACAGTTTCAATATACTCACGCCCTTCCAATATGGCCTTTGCTATTGCAACTGTTAAGACTGTATCGTCTGTGAATCTGCAATGGGGGCTAAATAAGGGAAACTTTTTTGTCTTTATAGGATTTGCTTCATATATAGATCCAATTATATCTCCAGCAATGGCTCCCAACATTTGATTAGTCCTATTTTTGTTTTATTATATTTAAAATAACCATACAGTTGGATCAGGATATTCTAGTTTATTATCTAGATATTTTAGTCCTTTGACACAGCGTATAATTAGCCAAATTATCCAAAATAAAATAACCAGATAACCAACTATAACATATGACAATATTGTTCCTATCAAGATAAAAAGACATCCAATCCAAAAAGTCCTGATCTGAAATTGAAAATGTGTCATTAGCCACTTAGGGGAATCACTTTTATATATGTATGCCATTATAACCCCAATTATACTCGTTATACCTATAAAAATACTGGCTAGATATAAAATATATACTATCTTTGCTGCCTTCTCTATTGCTTTAGTCTCTTGAGAATAAACTTCATTCACAAGTTCTTCCTCCTCTTTTTTACTTAATATCTCTATATGTTATGTTGCTTTTTAATAGATATGCTTAGAGTATGTCAACGTAAATTAAGATTGTTCAGGACTCAAAAAAAACCCCAGCTGAATGCTGGGGTTTTTTTGCTTTCTATTGTTTTATTTTTATTTTACTTTAAAAACTAAGTCTCCTCCTTCCGCATCAACCACAACTGTATTGTCTTCTTTTACTTCTCCTGCTATAATCATCTTAGCAACTGGTGTTTCCACATGAGTTTGGAGATAACGCCTTAATGGACGAGCACCATATACAGGATCATATGCCTCTCTTGAAATAAACTCCCTCGCCCTATCTGTTAACTCTAATTTGATCTTTCTTTCAGCTAGTCTCTTTCTTATTCTATCCACAAGCAAATCCACTACCTTTTTAATCTCTTCTAACATAAGTGGCTTAAAGAGTACTATTTCATCAATCCTGTTCAAAAACTCTGGTCTAAAATGTGCTTTTAGTTCTGAAAATACCTGTTCTTTTACTCCAGGCTTTAGTTCTCCTGTTTCAGTTATCCCTTCAAGTAGATAGTGAGAACCCAAGTTTGAGGTCATGATAATGATTGTGTTTTTAAAATCCACAGTGCGCCCGTGACTGTCAGTCAATCTACCATCATCAAGTATTTGCAAGAGTATGTTAAATACGTCAGGATGTGCCTTTTCAATCTCATCTAAAAGCACTACACAATATGGCCTTCTTCTTACAGCCTCAGTTAATTGACCTGCTTCTTCATAACCAACATAACCTGGAGGAGCACCAATTAGACGTGACACAGTGTGTTTTTCCATATACTCAGACATATCAAGGCGCACCATGTTGTCTTCTGTGTCAAATAAGGCCTCAGCCAGAGTTTTACATAACTCAGTCTTACCCACTCCAGTGGGACCTAAGAATAGGAACGAACCTATTGGCCTCTGTGGATCTTTAAGACCAGCTCTTGCTCTCAGGACTGCATTTGCAACTGCCTCCACTGCCTCATCCTGACCAACTACCCTTCTATGCAACACCTCAGGAAGCCTCAATAATTTTTCCTTTTCTCCTTCCATTAATTTTGTCACAGGGATACCTGTCCATTTGGAGATAATCTCAGCTATATCTTCTGGTCCTACCTCTTCTTTTAATAATCTTTTTCCCTTTTTCTCAAGTTCTTCTTCCTTTGCCTTTATCTTTGCTTCAATTTCAGTATATTTTCCATATTTTAGTTCAGCTACCCTGTTTAGATCATAATTTCTCTCAGCCTCCGCTATCTCTAACTTTACACGCTCAAGTTCCTCTTTTAACTGTTGCAGCTCTTTGATCTCTTTCTTTTCCTCTTCCCACTGGGCAAGCATCTCATCCCTTTGTTTTGAAAGCTCTGCAAGTTCCTCTTCCAACTTAACCAGCCTCTCTTTAGATGCCTCATCTTTTTCCATTCTTAAGGCCTCTCTCTCAATCTCAAGCTGCATAATTTTTCTGTTTATCTCGTCTAATTCTGTAGGCATGGAATCAATTTCTGTCCTTATCTTTGCTGCTGCCTCGTCAATCAAATCTATGGCTTTATCTGGTAGGTGCCTATCAGTTATATACCTGTGTGACAGAGTTGCAGCTGCAACAATTGCACTATCGCTTATTCTGACTCCGTGATGTACTTCAAACCTCTGTTTAAGTCCTCTTAAAATGGAGATTGTATCCTCAACAGAAGGTTCATCAACAATTACAGGTTGAAATCTCCTTTCTAAAGCTGGATCTTTTTCTATGTATTTTCTATACTCATCTAAGGTTGTTGCACCAATACAATGGAGCTCACCTCTGGCCAACATTGGCTTTAAGAGATTTCCAGCATCCATTGCCCCTTCTGCACGACCAGCACCAACAATGGTGTGTAACTCATCAATAAACAAGATAATCCTACCTTCTGATTCCTGTATCTCTTTTAAAACTGCCTTTAGCCTTTCTTCAAATTCACCTCTGAATTTTGCACCAGCGATCAAAGCACCCATATCAAGTGCATAAATGGTCTTGTCCTTTAGACCTTCAGGCACGTCCTGTCTCACAATCCTCTGGGCAAGACCTTCAACAATTGCTGTCTTACCAACCCCTGCTTCTCCAATTAACACAGGATTGTTTTTGGTCCTTCTACTTAAGATCCTTATAACTCGTCTAATTTCACTATCCCTACCAATTACTGGGTCTAATTTTCCTTTTCTGGCCTCTTCAACCAGATCTCTTCCATATTTTTTTAATGCCTCATAAGTAGCCTCTGGATTATCAGATGTGACCCTCTGATGACCCCTTACTTCAATTAGCAAAGATAAAAATTTATCTTTATCTAATCTAAAGATCTGATTTACTCTCCCAATGGGAGTGGTTGGGTTTTCCTCCAATATGGTCATAAATATATGTTCAACACTTACATACTCATCCTGCATTTTCTTTGCAAGATCCACAGACTTAACCAATATCTCATTTAGTCTATGGGTCACATATACCTGTCCTGGCTGGGCGCCAGGTCCCATTACCTTTGGCAACTTTGTAAGTTCCCTTTCAATGGATTCTTTATAGGCATTTACATCTATATTCCCCTTTTCCAAAACTCTGGGAATCAACCCATCTTCCTGGGTTACAAGGGCATATGCCAAATGTTCCACATCTATCTGTTGATGACCCAATTTAGTTGCTATATTTTGGGCCTCAGATATTGCTTCTCTAGATTTTTGTGTAAATCTATTTAAATCCATAAGTTACCTCCTTAGTTCATTTTTTAAAAATTTCTTGGATTAAAACTAGATATATTTTTCAATTGTTCAAAGAGTTCTCTTTCTTTAGCACTTAATGTCTTCGGCACCTTTATCATCACCCTTGCAAAAAAATCTCCCTTTTTTGCCCCTCTTCCAAGTCCTTTACCTTTTATTCTCAACTTTTTCCCACTACTTGTACCTGGAGGAACCTTTAGATCAATGCGTCCGTCCAATGTAGGCACTGAAACCTGACAACCCAAAGCAGCCTCCCATGGTGTTAGAGGCAAGTCTAATATCACATTATTGCCCTCAACCTTAAACAAGTAATGAGGGAGTAGCTTTACCTTTAAATATAGATCACCTCTTATTCCCCCTGGTCCAAGATGTCCTTGATTTGCAAGGCGTATTTTGGAGCCTTCTGACATACCAGGGGGAATATTTACAGTTATAGTCTTGGGAACTCCTTCTTGATTTATTGTAATTGTCTTTTTTCCACCTCTATATGCCTCTTCTAAAGTAAGTTCTATCTCTGCTTCTGCATCAAGTCCTTTTTGAGCCCTTGTTGTTGAGCCATTAAAAAAGTCACCATAAGAATCCTCAAAAGGATCAGAAGAAGAATAAAAAGTATAACTTGTTCTACCTCTGCCCGAAGATGTTTTATCCCCAAAAAGATCTCCAAATATCAAGTCAAAGAAATCGCTAAATCCTTCAAATCCTCTACCTTTACCAGTCCTAAAGTGAAATCTAATATTTTCAAAGCCAGGTGGTGGCTCAAAGTTCTGACCATGTTCCCAATTGGCACCAAGCAAGTCATATCTTTTTCTCTTCTCAGGATCCTTCAAAACTTCATATGCCTCATTTATCTCTTTAAACTTCTCTTCTGCCTCTTTATTCCCTGGATTAAAATCAGGATGATATTTCTTGGCCAACTTTCTGTAGGCCTTATTTATTTCCTCTTGAGTGGCATTTCTGGAAACACCTAATATTTTATAATAGTCCTTATATTTAACACCCATATTTTTTATCCTCCCAAACCCAAAGGATCTCTTTATCCACAAAAAAAATAGCGGAATCTTTTTCCGCTATTTTAAAAATAGCCTTTAATTTAACTTCTATATATATGTTAAGTCCAAAAAAAGATTAGTCAATACAGTGAATTAATTAATATTTTAATTTTTTTTATTTTTTAAAAATTAATGAATAAACTATTTGAAATAACCAATCAAAGGATGTAAGGCAGAAGGAAGGAACGTAAGTGTTATTAACCACAGCTGTGCAACTTGTAGTAATGATTATTTACTGCTTTTTACAAAGTAAGGGGAAGTTATATACTTCCCCAATATCAAATTATATTTCCATATCAATGGATGCAGTTTTTACTGCCTTTACTGGACATACCATTTCACACAGACCACATGCAATACAATGTTCCGAGTGAAACACTATCATTTTGGTTTCATTATCGTATTGAAGTGCATCAGACCTGCAAACTGCAAGACATGCTCCACAATGTACACAGCTCTCATTATCTCTTTTGATCTTTTCAGCCAAGATTTCCACCTTTACCTTCTGATCTTTTAAATATTTTATTCCTTCATCTAGCTGCTCCTCTGTACCTTCTAATTGTAATATGAGACGCCCTTCCTGTTTCGGATAAATCTTTGCTTCTAACACATTAAATACAATTCTGAAATCTGCAGCAAGTTTATAAATAACAGGATTATACATAATATCTTTACTAAAGATAAGAAGTACATTTTTTTTTATTTTCTTATTAGCCATATCATATTCTCTCTTATTTTATTTCACAAAGTTCAATATTACCTTTGGCCCCAATAACATCTTTATATATTGCAACTGCCCCTAAAACTCCATCTATTGCTAGTGCATATTCAATGGCTTTTTCTATATCATTTTTATTTATTATTCTATTGGCTCCCCCTGTAGCAACAGCATCAGCCAGGGATGTGTTCTTTGACACCACTGTAAAGCTATCAGCCCTACCTAAGCTCAATGAATGGCCAACTGTTGCTGAAGAGGTGCATACCCCCAATGGGGACATGGATGGATCAATCTTTATTCCAATCTTTCCTGAAAATGGAGAATCTCCTGCATATATACTAATCTTTACTTCTTCCCTTACACAAAGATAAATATCACCTCCATTTTCTACAATAACTTCAGGACTTTTCCCTCTAATTTCTTCTCCAATCATGTGGGCTATGGCCCCTGCCACAGAAGCCATTGGACCCACTTTAGCCTTTTGAGATGCATCATACATGAGTTTTACCACCATAGGAATTTGCTTATGATTAGGTTGTATTGGACTTAGTGCAGTCAAAAATTTAGGATTTCTTTTTATCTCCCCTTCAATATCCTGTCTTAATTTTACTACTCTTTTTTTAATAAACTCACTAAAATTCTTTTTGCTCCTTATATAAAGATCTGTGGTCTCCACCTTTACCCGATAAGATACCCACCTTTTGTTTGAGCTAAAATCCCTGTAAAACCTGTCAATTATCATATTTTATACCTTTAAACTCCACTGTAGGTAAGGGAATTTGTGGTATACCTAAAGTAAATTTATTTTTTACTATCCAATCTTTCAATTTCTGCGCAATCTCCCTAGCCATATAGTAACTTGACAAAGGTGCTGTGGGAATCTCTTTGCCCATTATCTTTATCTTGCCTGATCTCAATTCTTGATAGCTTACTTCACCTAAAGTCCTGTTAATTGCATTGGGATAATCTATTCCATAATCTACCACAGGACAATATATATCTGCATCAGATTGTCCTGTAAAATATGCCATCTCTTCATTTATTATTGGTATTGGAATGCCTAATCCCACCATCAAGGAACATCCATATCCAAGTATCGAAGCCCCTCTTATATATCTTGGCGACATCTCTTTCATATCTCCTGTAACAGCCAATGTTCCACCCCCCTCTTTTACAATACCATTTTCTCCCCTTAAAACATCAGGATCATGCTGAGTACCTCTCCAGGTAACAACACCCACAGCCCCACCTAAGAATATCTTTGTCCCGACCCCAATGGTCCAATAATAAGGATCATTTAAAAGTGGGCTAAGCTGCCCTGATGTGGAATAAGTGGCATTTCCAAGATTGGGTCTTAACACTCCCATATATGTATATATGGTCTTGTTTGATAGGTTCACAGCGCAGTTATAATTTTGATATGCATTTCTTGGGTTATACAAAAACGCATCTCTCAAATCGTGTATGGTGATAACTGCCTCATATTCTCGCAATGGATAACAATCAGTCCCATAGCCCTTTGCCTTTAATTTGACCTGTCTTCCAGCAATGAGATCTTCTATAACATGTCCGCCCCCATATTTAAACCTACCAGGATGAACCTTGTTTAAAGGATCTTCTTCTTGTACCTGTGCTGCGCCAATATAACAATCAACCGCTGCTATTCCTGCATATGCTTCAACATCATTGAGCCATACCTTGTAAGCCTTAATCTTTGGTTTGGTGTGACCAAAATTGATAAATGCCCCAGAAGAACACATGACTCCAAAGGTAGCAGTTGTCACCACATCCACCTTCTTAAAAGCACCTTTCACACCATTTTCTTTAACAATATCAACCATTTCCTCTGCTGTAACCACTACAGCCTTACCCTGTTTTATTTTTTTGTTTATCTCTTCTATACTCTTTTTTACATGAACATCTTTCATATCATAAGCTCCCTTAAAATTACAAAATTTCTTTTAAAGATAATAAGGTGAGAAAAATTTTAATTAAAATTTTAAAAAACACAATAAAAAATAAATTACTCAAAAATTAATATGCCTTAACATGATAATTTATATCTTACTTATTTCTTGACATACCTAAAAAACGTGACTTAAAAAAATAAAGATTTTTCATATAACTAAAAAAAATATTAGGGGAATTGGCATGTTAAAAACCAAATATACAAGAAGAGAATATCTAAAGGTCTTGGGTGGCTTGTGTTTATGCTCCACAATTCCAAAATTTTTTATTACCCCTGCAGTTGCTCAAAACAGAAGAAATCTTCAAAAAGTACAGAAGGCCCTGCCACTTATGTCCACATATGTGGACATAACTATTTATGATGAGTCCAGGGAAAGGGCCTATGCAGCCATGGAGCAGGCCTTTAACAAGATTAAAGAACTTATCGCTATCTTTGACAGGTTTGATAATAATTCTCATGTCTCATACCTAAATAAATATAAAAGACTCACAGAGGCACCCTATGAGTTAAAAGAGGTTTTAAAAATTTCAAAAAAAGTAGGTGAAATAACTTCTTATAAGTTCGATATAACTATCTTACCCTTATTAGAAGAAGTTGAAAAGGAAATAAAGGTCCATGGCCCCTTTCTAGAGCCTAAAAGATTAGCAGAAATAACTCCATATATTGGATGGGAGAATTTAAAGATTAATGGAAATAAAATAGAGCTTTCCGCTGAATCCAAAATAACCCTTGATGGGATTGCCAAGGGATATATTGTTGACCAGGCTGTTGATGTTTTAAGAAAAAATAACATATCTCACGCAATAATTGATGCAGGGGGAGATATCAGGGCCCTTGGCGGAAAAACTGAAAATATGGCGTGGAATATTGGGATTGAAAATCCTGATGGAAGTGGATCTGTATTAAAAACAGTTAAATTAAAAGACATGGCTATTGCAACATCTGGAAATTACAGAAATTTCTTTGATAAATCAAAAAGGTTTTTCCATATAATTGACAAAAAAGGCGCAATATCTCCTCAATACATCTCCAGTTTAAGTGTTATTTCCAGAAGTGCTTGTGTTGCTGATGGATTAGCCACTGGTCTTTACCTCTTTCCACCTGCTAAGGTGATTTCTTTAGCAAATAACTACAACATACCTGTAATGATTATCACAACAGGAAATAATATTTTTACATCTAACAAATGGGACAATTTTGCTTAAGATTATATAAAGGGGAGTGATTTACTACCATGAAAAATCTAAAAGCAAAAGAGATATCAGCCAGACCTCAATTAAACACTAATTTAGTTTCCATCCTTTTTAAATACTCCCCTATAGGTATTTATGTCGTAAGCAATGGAAAATTTAAATTTGTAAATCCAGAATTTAAAAAGATCACTGGTTACAGCCTTTCTGAAGTAAAAAAGATTCCCCCACAAACCTTAATACATCCAGAAGATAGAGAGGATGTAAGATCAAAATTTATTGAAATGGTAAAAGGGGAGAGAGAAAAGCCTGTTTCCCACAGAATAATAGATAAAAATGGTAAGATAAAATATATTTTAGAAAGTATTACTTCCATATACTATAATGGAGAACTTGCTGCATTAGGCTTTTTTCAAGATAATACAGAAGAGTTTTTAATCAAAGAACAATTAAGAAGCTCTGAAGAAAAATTTCAGAAGGCATTTCTATTGTGTCCAGACTGGGTTGTAATGACCACTATTGATGAAGGTATATATATGGAAGTAAATCAAGCCTTTTTAGAAACAACAGGTTATCTAAGAGAAGAGGTAATTGGCAAGAGCTCTGTTGAACTAGGTATCTGGGTTAATCCACGTGAGAGAGAAGAATTGAATTATTTACTAAAAAAGTATGGAAAGGTATGTAATGCCGAAGTGCAATTTAGAAAGAAAAATGGAGAAATAATTGATGTTTTATGGTCTGCCCATGTAATTGAATGTTGTAATGAAAAATATCTTTTAGCTGTTGCAAGGGATATAACAGAGCTAAAAAAAGCTGCTCAAGAGAGGATGCTTAGAGAAAAATTACAAGGTGTTTTAGAAATGGCTGGTGCAGCATGTCACGAAATGAACCAACCTTTGCAAAACATGATTTTTATTGTGGATGAACTCATCTTAAATTATAAGGATGATAAAAACATAAAGGAGCTGAAAAAACAATTAGATAGAATAAGGGAACTTACTTATAAAGTTGAAAATATAAGTCAATATTCAACAAAAGAATATATAAAGGGTGTAAAAATAATTGATATAGATAAGGCATCTTCCTACTGTCCCATTGATCCAAAATAACACTCTTAAATCTTTACAACACTCTTTACAAAAGGAGGAGATATGAAGATTAAAGTAAGTATTTTTTTGTTCATTTTTCTTTTTTGTTTTCCTTATCTTTTGTTAGCCAGTCATGGCCTACATTTAGCCCCTCCACAAAAACCCCCAAAAAATGCCACTTTTGTTAATCTAGCTGGAATTGTCAAAAATACTCATGGTGAGCCTGTAAATGAGGCAGAGGTAAAGGTATTGATTGGAGATAGAGAAATAGAAACCATTGAAACAGCAGAAAATGGAAAGTTTTTATCTCGTTTTTTTATCACACCCAATGAGCTCGAAAACAAAAACATAAAGATTGAAATAAAAAAGACATCATATAAGACAGAAATATTAAAATTGGATCCCAAATCACTGGCAAGACAAAATAATAATGTCTATTTTACCGGGGATATAATTTTAAAAAGAGTAATCGGCCCTGCATTTTGGGTGTCAACTGTGGTGTTTTTACTCGTGTATGTGCTTATTGGATTTGAACTGCTACACAGGACCCTTGCAGCAATGTTAGGTGCTGCCATAATGTTAATCATATCATACACCATTGGAACATTTAATCCAGAATATCATATACTATCATATAAAGCTGCAATTGCTGCTATTGATATGAATGTTATTTTTCTACTAATGGGCATGATGATAATAATTGGAGTGCTTAAACATACTGGAATTTTCCAATGGTGTGCCTATAAATCTTATGCATTAGCTAAAGGCAATGTATTTTTACTCTGTGTTATACTAATGTTTTTTACTGCTTTTACATCTGCATTTTTAGACAATGTTACAACAATGTTATTACTCTCAGGAGTTGCTATTGAAATATGCGTGGCCTTATCAATAAATCCACTACATTTTTTAATTCCACTTGTCCTTGCATCTAATATTGGTGGTACTGCCACTTTAATTGGTGATCCACCCAATATTTTAATTGGCTCTTATGCATCTCTTAGCTTTTTACAATTTGTTGAAGCATTAGCTCCCATTTGTTTGGTCTGTATGATTGCACTTAGTATTTATACTAAATTAGTTTGGGGTAAGGAGTTTGCAAAGGCAAAAATAGACAATCTGGATAAATTTATAGAGGAGCTTAAGGAAAAATATAAAATTACTGATGCAAAATTACTTTCCTATGGTGGAGGAGTTTTGGCTGTTGTAATTTTTCTATTTTTGACTGAGTCCATATGGCACATGGAAGTATCCATTGCTGCGCTGTTTGGCGCTGCACTACTTGTCACTATTGCTATTATTCAGGATAAAATTAATCTTATTGAACTTATTGAAAAAGATATTGAATGGCCAACACTTTTGTTTTTCATATTCCTTTTTATGCTTGTTGCTGCTGTAGAATCAACAGGTCTTTTGGATCTCATTGCAGACTGGATTTTAAAACTATCTCAAGGAAACTTTGTAGCAGCATGTACCTTTATTGTCTGGGTTTCTGCTATCATCTCTGCCTTTGTTGACAATATACCATTCACAGCCACAATGCTTCCCATTGTTGGATATCTATCCAATGTGATCCCAGAGGCACACAATACCCTCTGGTGGGCACTTGCACTTGGAGCATGTTTTGGAGGAAATGGTACAATCATTGGTGCTTCTGCAAACGTAGTCACTATTGGTATTGCCGAATCTAAAGGTTATCCCACCACATTTATTGATTTTATGAAGGTTGCATTTCCCTACATGATAATCACAATAATAATAGCAAATATCTGGCTTTTGGTATTAAGACCTTAAAAACAAAAGGGGAGAATTAAATTCTCCCCTTTTTACACAATTTAAAATAAGCTCAACTTACCCCTCCTCCTATATTAACCACTTCTAACCCTAGTTTCTTTAATTTTTCAAAAGAATAAGCTCCTTGCCTCAAGATTTTGATTCTTTTTTTATCAAGGAATTTGATTATAGTTGATGCCTTTTTGCCTTCTGGTTTTTCACCTGATTTCACAACAAAATCACATAACTCAAGTAATCTTTTATCAATATCTTCTAAAGATGCAGGTGCAGATGTACCTGATATGTTTGCACTAGTGGCAACTAAAGGATATCCACTTCTAATACATAGCTTTCTTGCTGTTTTATTAGAGGTTAACCTCACACATACAAACCCATCCTTGCTAACAATACCTTTAGGTAAATTTTCTCTAGCTGGAAACAAAATAGAGAGTGGGCCAGGCCACATTTTTTTTTCAATTAGATCTAAAGGGAAATCTTTGCCGGTGTCTGTCAACATAGAAAGTTGTGTTATCTCTCCAATTATAACTGGAACTGTTTTATCTAAAGGCCTCTTTTTTAGCTTAAAGACCTTACTTACTGCACTATCAAACAGGGCAATTGCACCAATTCCATAAAGTGTTTCTGTGGGAAATATTATTATCCCACCTTTTTTCAGAACTAGCACTGCATGCTCAATCTCCATTCCATTCTCCTTTGGCAAATTTCTTGCTATTTTTTAAAAAATAATTTAAATATTGGGTAGAAAATTCCTGTTAATCCTAAAAAATTATAACAAGGGGTTGTTATGAAAGTAAATTTTGAAGAAATTCAAAAACATATCAAAACTTCCATAAAACAAAATAGGGCTCAACAAACACAAAATTTTAACAAGCTATTGGAAAAAGAAATAGCTCAAGAGAGCTCAAAGGTTAACTCACATGCAATAATAGACCCTAATCTAGAAATAAGTTCTATTGAAACTGCCATAAAACTACAAAACCATCAACCATCACATATTATGGAAAAATTAAACCTGAGTCTGGATATGTGGGAAAAATATTCCCATCTGCTCTCAAATAATAATCTAAAAGAGTCCCAAGAAACTTTAGATGGAATAATGAATAATCTATCTTCCCTAAAAAAGGAAGATTTGGCTCAAAATGAAGAGGTAAATAATATCCTTAATGAAATGACCATAATGGCTATGGCTGAAAAGGCAAGGCTACTTAGAGGAGATTATTCTTAAATTACAAAAGATTATATGTTGCCAAAGGGGTATAGATTGGACCTTGCCTAGTTAAGGTGCTTTGCCACAGGGTAAAGTGGGAAATTGTTAGCTCAGGCCATGTAATATCATTTAAATATCTCTGCAAAAGGGGCCAACGATCTTTATGGTCAAAATATTTTATCCGCCCTAACGTTAGATGTACTTTAAATGGCTTATCTTGTTTTTTAAATCCTAATATATCCAAATTATTCGAAATATTTTGTTCTAAATTAATACATTCTTTTTCACCTTTTTTAGAACCCACCCATATAATCCTTGGTCTTTTGATATTAGGAAAAAAACCACCTGATCCTGCCTCAAAAATAAAGGAGTTCATTTTTATGTTACAAAGTGCATCTTTCACCTGATCCACCCTATGATCTTCCACCTCTCCTAAAAATCTCAAAGTTAAGTGAAAATTCTTTTCTTCTGTCCACTTGATCTTTGAAAATAACTTTGTTTTCCAATGTTCTTTTATTTTTTTTAATATGTTTTTATATTCATCTGAAAATCCGATTCCAATAAATATCCTCATACTTCCACCTATGTGTTATTTAAAAAATAACTCCACATACCAAAAACATAATGGCCTCAATAGTTTCACACATACCCCCTAACATATCTCCAGTTATACAGCCAAGTTCTTTTTTGTAAAATAACAATATAATAGAAAGAGCAATAAAAAATGAAATAGTAACAAAAATCATTTTCCAAGATACAATCCATGACAAAAAAATTATGATAAAAAACAACAAAAATTCAGATGCCATTACTGGCTTGGAAAAAAAACCATGGGCTGTGCCCATTTTTCTACAATATGGCAAAAATCTCATCCCAAATACCATTGATGTCCTTGAATATGCAGGTATTAACATTAATAATAAATTTCTATTTTCATAAATATCAGCTAGTCCTACGAACTTTATTCCTAAAACTGCAATAGTGGCCATGACTCCCATGGCACCAACCCGTGAATCTTTCATTATACTAAGTTTTTGATCTTTGGACCTGTGGCTAAATAGACCATCTGCTGTATCCATAAGTCCATCTACATGAAGACCACCTGTTATTAAAATCAAAAACACCACATCCATCCATGACCTTGAGATGTGTGAAAGAAAAGATTGAGAAAAAAATTCAAATAAGGCAATCAAAACACCAATAATAATTCCAACTAAAGGGAAGAAAAACCTCATTTTTTCAGCTCTAAATTCCCTGTTCACATCTCTAAAAAAGGGAATAGCAGTGAGAAAATTCAATGTTGCAACTAAATCTTTTATCATTGTGTTTTTAACCTTTAATTAGTGTAGGGATTCCACATACTACGAAATAGACCTGGTGTGCAACTGATGCCACTTTCTGATGAAACATCCCAGCCAAGTCTCTAAATTGTCTGGAGAGCTCATTATCAGGAACAATACCAAGCCCAACCTCATTTGATACTAACACAATAGTGCCCCTGGCATTATTTATCCTATCCACAAAATTCTCTATTTTTTTCTCAATCTCCTCAAAAGAATATCCCTTAAACAAAAGGTTATTAATCCACATAGTCAAACAATCCACTAATAAAAGTGTACCTTCCTTTTGTCTTTTTTCTATTTCTTCAATTAAATCATAGGGACACTCCACAGTTTCAAAAAGGCCTTTTCTTTGTTCTCTATGTCGTTTTACTCGTCTATCCATCTCTTTATCAGTTACAACCCCAGTTGCAAGATATATCCTTTGATTTGACTCAATCTCTAGAGATAATTTTTGGGCAAAATTACTTTTTCCACTCTTACAACCACCAATGATAAATATAATCTTTGACAATCTATTATCTCCCATTTAATTCTTTAACAAGTTAGGTGAAAGCCTGCACCAAGCTTTTTACCCATTTTCACAAGTTTATTAAATTCTCTAACAGCCTCTTTTGTTGGTTTTTGGATTAGATCTATCCTTTTTTTCTTTAAATAATCCACTAATGAATCATGAGCCATCATCCTTCCAGGATCTCCCATTCCCAAGATCAAGATCTCTATATCCTCATTTAAGATATCCTCTAGATCTTCCTTATAAACCCTATGCCCTTCTTTTCTCCACCAATTAGAAGACACTATTCTATCACAAAGAATCTTTATGTCGTTAGTATAGAGTTTCCAGATATAATTATCTGGCCAAATTTATAATCTTCTATTAACAACATAGGTGTGCTCCTAAATTTTTTTGAAAAAAAAACTGACAAGACCTATTATCTTCATTAGAAAACAAAATTGCAAGCATAAAAAAAGCTGGCTTGGTCTCCCAAGCCAGCTTTTTGTTTTTGTATATTATGACTATTAATACATACCACCCATTCCACCAGCACCAGGCCCTGGCATATTCTTCTCTTTCTCCTCTGGTTTTTCACAAATAGCAGCCTCAGTTGTGAGCAACAAAGATGCTACAGATGCAGCATTCTGCAATGCAATCCTCGTTACTTTTTTAGGATCAATTACTCCAGCCTTCATCAGATCCTCATATTCACCTGTTGCTGCATTGAATCCAAAACTACCTTTTTCACTTTTTACTCTCTCAACCACT
>JAMOPG010000228.1 GCA_027064715.1 Desulfobacterales bacterium | reverse complement strand
GATATTCAGCAAACAAAATACCTTCTAGTTTCAAAGACTCAACCACTAGATCCCTTAACCTATCCCTCTCTTCAAAGTCCTTATCTCCAATATCAGGCCCCACTAATAGTACGTAAAACATAAAAATTCCTATAACGAAAATTTAAAAAAAATTATACAAAATAATAAAAATTCTTCAATAACATTCTAGTTGCAAACAAAAAACGATTTTCCTTGACAGTACAAAAAACTGCTACTAATTTGTCTTAGTCTAAGAAAACCTTAAAGCAAAAGGAGGGAGTAGTATGAAGAAAATTTTTGTATTAATTGGAGCACTCTTTCTTGTACTTAGTCTTTTAACACCAGGCAGTTGTGGAGATGTAATAAAAATAGGTGTAGCTGGGTCTCACAGCGGAGACCTTGCATCCTATGGCCTACCAACCGTAAATGCTGTTAAATTGGTTGCAGATAACTATAATAAAAAAGGTGGTCTCCTTGGAAAGAAAGTTGAAATTCTCACAGGTGATGATCAATGTAAGCCTGAGCTGGCAACAAATGTAGCAACAAAGATGGTTTCAGACGGAGTCGTTGCAGTAATAGGACACATTTGCAGTGGCGCAACTAAGGCTGCCCTGCCCATTTATAAGGAGGCCAAAATACCTGTAATTTCCCCATCAGCCACCAATCCTGCTCTGACTCAGAGTGGGCAATATCCAAACTTTTTCAGGACAATTGCATCAGACGATGCCCAGGCAAAATTAGACGTTGAATTTATTTTAAACGTCTTAAAGGCTAAGAAGGTTGCAATCATCCATGATAAAGGTGACTATGGTAAGGGATTTGCTACCTATGCAAAAAAATTTATTAAAAAAGATGGGAGGGCAAAAGTTGTATTATTTGAAGGTGTAACCCCTGGCGGCGTAGATTATTCTGCTGTTGTTCAAAAAATAAAGAGGAAAAAACCAGATGTAGTTGTTTTTGGTGGTTACCATCCAGAAGCATCAAAAATTGTATCAACAATGAGGAAAAAAGGACTAAAGATACCTTTTATATCTGATGACGGTGTAAAAGACATCACCTTTATAAAAGTTGCTGGCAAATATGCAGAGGATGTATATGCATCTGGTCCCAAGGATATTTCTAAAAATCCTCTTCATATAAAGGCAGTTGAAGAACACAAAAAGGTTTTTGGGTCTGATCCAGGGGCTTTTTTTGACAATGCCTATTCTGCTGCACTAGCCCTATTTAATGCAATTGAAAAAGCTGGTTCCACAGACTATGACAAAGTTACTAAGGCTCTCAGAACCTATTATGTGGATACTCCTGTGGGAAAAATTAAATTTGATAAAAAGGGCGACGCAGAGGGAGTTGGATTTTCTGTGTATCAAGTACAGAATGGAAAATTTGTTGAGATAAAATTCTAAAAATTTATTGTTAAAAATTATATTACTATGAAGGCTAAAATGGGAAGATCCATTTTAGCCTTTACTTATGTTTCTTATTGTCAATAAAATCAATTTGAATTTTTTGATGTGAGTTAATATTGTTGTTACAAATTTTTAAAATTTCAACCTGCAGTTGGATTTGTGAGGCTAAATAAAAAATTAATTTTCTAAAAAAACAAAACACTCTGGTTAAAGAGGGCAGAAAAATGGATTATTTTTTTGAACTATTTTTCAGTGGACTGTCTAAAGGAAGTATTTATGCTCTAATTGCTCTTGGTTACACCATGGTTTACGGAATTATCGAGCTAATTAATTTCGCCCATGGTGAGATATACATGATCGGTGCCTTTACTGCCCTTATCATCTCAGGCATCTTAACAATCCTTGGATTTAACAAAATTTCTATACTTATATTAGCCACAATAGGAGCTGTGATATATTCATCTGCATATGGATTTACAGTTGAAAAAATAGCCTATAAACCCCTTAGGGGCTCATCCCGCTTATCACCTCTTATTTCAGCAATTGGTATGTCAATTTTTTTGCAAAATTATGTGTTATTGGCCCAAACACCAAATTTTGTCTCTTTTCCTGAACTAATCCCTGAAATAAAATGGCTTGAACCATATTCAAGTTTTCTTGGGTCTACAGACTTTGTTATAATAGTAACTACCGCCATTGTACTGGTTCTTCTGACTATTTTAATTAAATTCACTAAAATAGGTAAGGCTATGAGGGCAACTGCTCAAAACCAGGTCATGGCAGCGCTTGTAGGTGTAAATGTGGATAAAATAATATCTGTGACCTTTATAATTGGGTCAGGACTTGCCGCAATCGGCGGCGTCTTAATTGGATCACACGTTGGTCAGATAAACTTTTATATTGGATTTATAGCAGGAATTAAGGCATTCACTGCAGCAGTTTTGGGGGGAATTGGATCTATCCCTGGGGCTGTCTTAGGGGGATTAGTCCTTGGATGGACTGAAAGTTTTGGAACAGGATACATATCCAGTGATTATGAAGATGTATTTGCCTTTTGTCTTTTAGTACTCATCTTGATATTCAGACCAGCTGGAATTTTAGGTGAATCAACTCAGCAAAAAGTATAATTTTCTATATAAAAAATTCATGGATATAGGTGGAAATATGTTTGAAGAAATAAAAAAATCCTTAAAAGTCAGTATCTGGTTTATGTTTCTTACCTTTCCCATAATGGTAATAAAGGTAAATTTAACTGACAAAGTAATAATATGGAGATGGAAAAATCTAATATTAGTAGGTATTGGGTCTTTTTTCCTATCTTTTATCTGGAGATATTTGCTTGAGAGAAAGGCAAAAAAAGCAAAAAAAGAAGAAATGGGAATTGGCCAGACATCTATTTTTCTCAAAATATTTAACAATCCAAAGTATGCAAAACCCCTATATATTATATTTTTACTTTTTATTTTGGCCTTTCCCTTTATCTTTTCAATGTATCAAACAAATATAATGATTTCTGCTCTAATATACGTAATGCTGGGGCTTGGGCTTAATATAGTGGTGGGTTTGGCAGGACTTCTAGACCTTGGTTATGTGGCATTTTATGCTGTAGGAGCATATAGTTATGCATTGCTTAATTATCACTTTCACATAAATTTTTGGCTAGCCCTTCCAATAGGTGGATTATTAGCTGCTATTTTTGGAATTGTCCTTGGCTTTCCAGTCTTAAGACTAAGAGGAGATTACCTTGCAATAGTTACCCTAGGTTTTGGGGAAATAATAAGACTTATCTTAGAAAACTGGGATGAATTTTCCTTCGGGCCAAGCGGAATATCAAATATTCCTAGACCTTCTCTTTTTGGAATAAATTTGGGTGTTAAAGAATCAACTATCTTTATATACTACTTAATAGTCTTCATGAGTATTATCACTATATTCGTAGTAAATAGGCTTCAAAATTCAAGACTGGGAAGGGCATGGATAGCCCTTAGAGAGGATGAAATTGCCTGCCAGGCAATGGGCATTGACAAGACCAAAACTAAATTGACTGCCTTTGCCCTTGGGGCCACATGGGCGGGTTTTGGTGGTGTTATATTCGCTGCAAAAACTACCTTTATAAATCCCGCTAGTTTTACCTTTTTAGAGTCAGCTATCATCTTATCAATAGTGGTCTTAGGAGGAATGGGATCCATTCAAGGGGTCATTCTGGCTGCCTTAATTATGATTCTACTTCCAGAATACCTAAGGGCTTTTTCTGATTACAGGATGCTAATTTTTGGAGCATCAATGGTACTTATGATGGTCTTTAGGCCAGAGGGACTCATTCCAAGTTCCAGAAGAAAATATGAGTACGACCCAACTAAAAGATAATTCAAGGGATTTGCTATGAATAAAAAAGAGCCTATCTTAGATGTCAAAAATATATCCATGCACTTTGGAGGTCTCAAGGCAGTTGATAAATTGAGCCTTCAAGTCTATCCAGATGAAATAGTAGCTTTAATTGGTCCAAATGGAGCAGGTAAAACCACTTTTTTTAACTGCATAACAGGCATTTATGAGCCCACCTTAGGCGATGTGTTTGTCCTCAGAGATGGAAAAAAAAGGAGACTAAATGGGCTTAAACCCAATAAAGTAACAGAACTGGGTCTGGCCAGGACATTTCAAAATATACGAATATTTTCAAATATGACTGTACTTGAAAATGTAATGGTGGGCAGGCATTGCAGGACAAAATCATGGGTAATTGGGGCAATTTTAAGGGATAAAAAAACCAGACAAGAAGAAATAGAGACTATAGAATATAGCTATAACCTTCTGGAAAAACTAGACTTACATAAATTTGCCAATGAAATGGCCAAAAACCTTCCTTACGGAGCTCAAAAAAAGCTGGAAATAGCCAGGGCACTGGCTACTGACCCTGTTCTCCTTCTACTAGATGAACCAGCCGCAGGTCTCAATCCCCAGGAAACATCAGAATTAAAAGACATAATAAATAAAATTAAAGAAGAAGAAAAAATATCTATACTCTTAATAGAACATGACATGAAATTAGTCATGAACATATCAGACAGGGTCTATGTCATGGAATCTGGCAGATTATTGGCACAAGGAACACCTAGAGAGATATCTCAAAATCCAGAGGTAATTAAAGCGTATCTGGGAGAAGAACATGCTTAAATTAGAAAAAATCAATACCTTTTATGGGCCAATTCAAGCCCTATTTGATGTATCAATAGAGGTAAATCAAGGAGAGATAATAACCCTGCTTGGAGCAAACGGAGCGGGAAAAACAACTACCCTTATGTCAATCTGCGGAGTTGTACCACCTTTATCTGGAAAGATTATATTTGAAGGAAAGGAAATAACTGGACTATCCACAGATAAAATTGTTTCCATGGGAATAGTTCAAGTACCAGAAGGTAGATTAATATTTCCTCGACTAACAGTGCTGGAAAACTTAGAGATGGGGGCATATTTGAGACGTGACAAAAAGGGAATAAAAAAAGATTTAGAATATGTTTTCAATATCTTTCCAATACTTGCAGAAAGGAAAAATCAAAAAGGAGGAACACTTAGCGGAGGAGAACAACAAATGCTGGCAATTGCCAGGGCCCTTATGGCAAGACCCAAATTACTGCTCATGGACGAACCCTCTCTTGGACTCGCTCCCCTGATCATACAACAAATATTCGATATAATAAAAATGATTAACAAGGAAAATAAAACCACCATATTTTTAGTTGAACAAAATGCCCATCAGGCCCTAAAAATAGCCCATAGAGGATATGTAATGGAAAATGGCAGAATTGTGATGCAAGATAGTACTGAAAATCTTTTAAATAACGAAGATATAAAAAAGGCATATTTAGGGCTCTAATACTTTATATGAGTGCTTTTACTTACTTTATTGCCTTAATTATTTTTTTATTTCAAATCGCAAGTGCCCTTCATGCCCTTTTTTATAAAAAGGATCCAAGAGCTGCGTGGCTATGGATAATTGTATGTTTAATGCTGCCTCCTATTGGACCAATTTTATATTTTTTGTTTGGGATAAATAGGGTCAAGTTAAAGGCAAAAAAAATAAAGTGGTTTTGGCCTGATGTAATTAACAACGATTTGGAATTTCCCCACAACAAAGACAATGTCTACAATTCTTCTTATAGATATTTTGTAATCCCCCCTGATTTTCATCAAATTGCAAAAATCTCTGATTCAATATCAAAATTTCCCCTTGTCTCTGACAATAATGTTGATGTCC
>JAMOPG010000227.1 GCA_027064715.1 Desulfobacterales bacterium | reverse complement strand
TTTTTCAATTCATAGCGAATTTGAGAGGAATTTCGGAAGTAGTTGGATAGAGCATTCTTAAGTTCAGAAGTTTTAAATCCAAAAGAGGAGTATTTGGTTTTAAGCAATTCTTTGATGAGAGCAAGTTATTTGTCCTTTTTGTTGCAGAGTCATTGAAGCAATTTTTTCTGTAATTGCATGGGCTGCATTTACTATTATATTTAACAGTACCTGATTTATTTCATCCGCATTACCATAAACATGGGGAATATTTTGATCTAATTCTAGATTTATATCAGAGTGATATTTCCACACATTTCTAGAAATCTCTATTGTATCCTTAATGGATTCATTAATATCAAAAAAGTTATCTTCTTGATTACCAGAATGAGAAAATTTTCTCATGGATCTTACTATCTTAATAACCCTTTCAAGGCCTTGTATATTTTCATCCAATGCATTGGGCAAATCATCCATTAAAAAGTCTATATCTAATTCTTGTTCCTTTTGGTTTATTTTATCAATCAATTCATTACTCAAAGATACTTGTTCAACAGATTGAGTAACTAATTTTTTATAATCAGAAACCAAGTTTAACACACTGATAATTGTATCTTTGATATAGCCCAAATTTCCATAAACATATTGTATAGAAGTGTTAATTTCATGTGCAATTCCAGCTGTGAGTTCTCCAATTGCCTCTAGTTTCTGAAAATGTAGCATTTGGGATTCCATAATCTTCTTTTGTGTTATATCCTTTCTTAATAGTAAATATCCATTTAACTCATTTTTATTAATAATTGGATAGCTTGTAAATGCAAGTTTTTTTACATTAAAATTTTTATCTATAAAGTTAATTTCATCTAAATGTATAGGTTTATCTTTTATATTAATGAGATCTTCTTTTATTTTATCGATATTCCAATTTAAATCTAAGTTCATTATATCTTCACCTATTGCCTTTTCTGAAGGAATTTCTAATACATTTTCAGCCTCTTTATTCCATTTATATATAATTTTATTTTTATCTAAACATATTAATTTTGATAAAATAGCCAGGTTAAATGGGCGTTATTAAAAATTTAACACCATTAATTAGTCATGTCAATATGCTTAAAAGTATTATAAGGTAACTTAGTTTTTAACTTTCATTAAACATTTTTCTTGTAAAAAATCTTTTTTTTTGTAATAATCTTACACAGTTAAACCAAAAAATATATTAGGAGGTGGGATGATGTCATATAAAGAAATAATTACTGAGGTTGATCAAAATTATGTTGGTTACATTACCTTGAACAGACCAGAACAATTAAACACATTTACGTACACCCTGGCGACTGAATTAAAGGATGCCTTAAAGAAGATGGACAATGATTCCAAGGTAAGGGTGATTATTTTAAAAGGTTCAGGCCGTGCATTTTGTGCTGGTATAGATGTATCTGGATTAAAAGATAAATCAACTTTGGAATATAGGCAGTGGGTTGAGGCCATGGAAGAGCCTTTGGTATTTATTAGTCAAATGAAAAAGCCTGTCATAGCTCAGGTCAATGGTGCTGCTGTGGCAAATGGATGTGGTCTTGTCGCTGCATGTGACCTTGCGATTGCGTCCAATAAGAGTAAATTTGGTCTCACTGCAATAAATGTTGGACTAAATTGTGTTGGGCCAGTGGTTGCTGTGATGAGATCTGTTGGAAGAAAACGGGCCTTAGAATTATTACTTACTGGTGATGTAATTGGTGCTGAGGAGGCAAAGGCAATTGGACTTATAAATAGGGTTGTTGAACCATCTACATTAGAAGAAAAGACGAAAAAATGGGCGTATGAGCTAGCACAAAAAAGCCCAATTGCATTACAATTGGCAAAAAGTGCATACTATGTAGCTGAAGATATGGACTATTATAGGGCATTTAAATACATGAATGAGGTCTTTGCCAGGCTGTGCTCCACAGAAGATGCCAAAGAGGGCATCGATGCATTTTTAAACAAAAGACCACCTCAGTGGAAAGAAAGATAGTATCTAAAAAGCAAAATGGAAAGGGGACTTTTATTCCCCCTTTCCCTATCTGCATTATTACCAGCCCCATGTGAGATATTTATGAATTGAGTTAGAGGCCTTACGACCAGCACCTGCTGCGAGAATAACTGTTGCCTGTCCAGTAACTATATCTCCACCTGCCCATATACCTTTCTTTTTTGTCTTTCCAGTTTCAGGATCAGCTACAATATAGCCCCTCTTATTAAGTTCCAAACCTTCAGTGGCTTTTGTCAATACTGGATTTGCACTTGCGCCCACAGCTATAACCACTAAATCGCATTCCATTTCAAATTCTGAACCTTCTATTGGCACAGGTCTCCTTCTACCAGACTCATCAGGCTCTCCAAGTTCCATTTTTATACACCTCATTCCCCTAACTTTACCATTTTCATCTCCTAAAAATTCAATGGGATTAGTTAATAGATGAAATTCTATACCTTCTTCTTCTGCATGGTGTATCTCTGCCTTTCTTGCAGGCATCTCTTCTCTTGACCTACGATATACAATCTTTACACTTTCAGCACCAAGCCTCATGGCAGTTCTTGCAGCATCCATTGCCACATTTCCAGCACCAATTACTACTACATTTTTACCCCTAGCTATTGGTGTATCGTATTCTGGGAATAGATAAGCCTTCATAAGGTTTGCACGAGTCAGATATTCATTAGCTGAGTAAATACCCACTAAATTTTCTCCAGGAATATTTAAAAATCTTGGAAGTCCTGCGCCAACCCCAATAAAGACTGCATCATAACCCTGCTCAAAAAGTTCATCAATGGTAATAGTCTTACCAACAACACAATTATATACGAATTTTACACCTAATCTTTCAAGATTTTTTAGTTCTGCAGCAACAATGTCTTTAGGAAGCCTAAATTCAGGAATACCATATACCAATACACCACCACCTTTATGAAAAGCCTCAAAAACTGTGACTTCATGTCCTTTTAAGATGAGATCACCTGCTACTGTGAGTCCTGATGGGCCAGATCCAATAATTGCCACCTTTTTCCCTGTTGGAGGTGCTTTAGGTGGCAACTCTCCTGTGCCATGTTCCCTTTCATAATCAGCTGCGAACCTCTCTAAATTTCCAATAGCTATAGGTTGGCCTTTTTTACCTAAAATACAGTGACCTTCACATTGCATTTCTTGTGGGCAGACCCTACCACATATTGCAGGAAGACTGTTTTTCTCCCAGATTTTTCTAATGGCCTTTGCAAAGTCCCCTTCTTTTATATATCTTATAAATCCAGGAATATCCACCTGAACTGGACATCCTTCTACACATGAAGGTTTTTTGCACTGAAGACACCTAGAGGCCTCTTTCATTGCCATTTCTGGGGTATATCCTAAAGGTACTTCATCAAAATTTCTTTTTCTTACCTCTGGTTTTTGCTCTGGCATTGGAGTACGGGGAAGTGTTTCCTTTTTTGCCATGTTATTTCTCCTTTTCAATTTTAATAGGTTATGCATTTAATTTTGTTTTGAATAATTCATAAGATTGCTTTTCCTGTTCAAGATATGATCTAAGCCTTTGTGTTAGTTCATCAAAATCCACTTGATGACCATCAAATTCAGGACCGTCAACACATGCAAACTTGGTTTTTCCTCCAACAGTTACCCTGCAACATCCACACATACCTGTTCCATCAACCATTATTGGATTCAAACTTACCAATGTCTTTACATTATGTTCCTTGGTTATATTACATACAAACTTCATCATTGGAACAGGTCCAATAGCCACTACCAATTTTACATTTTTGGAATTAAGTAACTCCTTTAGTACATCTGTCACAAATCCATGATGGCCATATGATCCATCATCTGTACATACATGAAGTTCATGTGATGCAGCTTTCATTTTATCTTCTAATATTAAGAGATCCTTTGTCCTCGCACCAATTATTGCAATTACATGATTCCCTGCCTGTTTAAAAGCCCTTGTTATTGGATGAAGAACTGCAACTCCTGTACCACCACCAACACATACAACATCTCCATCCACCTTTTCAATGTCTGTAGGTTTTCCAAGGGGTCCAATAATATCTAAGTATCTGTCTCCTTCCTTTAGTGTCTTAAAAAGAGCAGTAGTTTTTCCCACTACCTGATAAATAATAGTAATTGTACCCTTTTCAGGATCAGTATCAGCCATGGTTAATGGAATTCTTTCTCCTTTTTCATGTCCTCGTAAGATCACAAATTGTCCTGGTTTTGCCTTTTTGGCAATCAACGGGGCATTTATCTCATTTAATACCACTGACCCTTGAGCCATCTCTTGTCGTTTAACAATCTCAAACATACTATTACCTCCAACTCTTTTGGTTCATAAAAAACATTTAGAATATTCAACAAACTCATTCCTTGATACAATATAAAGAGTGTTAATCACTCTTATTTTCTACTCTCTAGATAGGGTTTTTAGATTATAAATAATATTATTTTTTATCCAATTTTTGTCCCACCACTCTACTGGATCAACAGGTATGCCACTGATTAAAATACCAAAGTGAAGGTGATCTCCACCTGCCAACCCACTTGCCCCAGTCCTTCCAATGATATCACCCTTGTTAACAAATTGGCCTTTTTTTACACCTAAATAAGACAAATGTCCATACAAAGATTGAACTCCGAACCCGTGATCTATAATTACAGTATTACCGTATATGCCAAACCATCCAGCAAATACAACTTTACCTGAATTTGCTGCAGGAACCTCAGCCCTTGCAATTGAAGCAAGATCGATTCCTAGATGTGTCTGTTCATCAATTTTTTCCCCTTTATAAAAGTAACTTCGTCTGACCCCAAAGGCCTCTTTTCTTGCTGAATTTGGAAGTCTCAAAAATGCCCCTTTAAATAATATTTTGGGTTCTGTTTCAAGCCCTATTTCCTTTAATTTTTCTCTATTTTTTTTCCTCAGCTCCCTGTTTACCTTCAAAAAGATCTCCAAAGGCTTAAGAGATGGATATTCATTTTGAAATTGTGCCATTTTTGTAATCAAAAACTTATCAGATATATTTATAGATGTTGAGGGAAATTTTGTTTTTTTAATATAAGCATTTAATGGAATTTTCTGTGTATTTCCTGCATAATCAATTGCTACAATCCAGGGGGTTATTTTTCTATCTTGTATCCAATATGGAATAGAAAAAAAGCAGATATAATCTTCTTTGTTGTATTTATATGCAGGGAACAAATATCCCCCTACCTCAATACCTGTTTTTTTAACTGGTTCTGAAACAAAATAACCTGCAACACCAGATCCCCCTATCTTCAGATTATGTCTATGTGTCTTGACATAAATCGAAGGTGGAGTAGTATCAAGTATAAATTCTTTTTCTATCTGTTTAATATTTCCTGTACCAAAGTTATTTAATGACCTATCCCACGCACTTATACAAATAGATAACTTTCCATCTGAAAATCCCATTTCTTTTAAATTTATCTTATATTCAACTCTAGTACTATTATTATCTTTAAACACGATATTTTTCTCTTTTTTATTTTGTTTAATAAGTATATCTACTTTTTTAATTAAAGATCTATCATCAGTTACAACAACAGATAATGCATTATTGTGACCCCCTATATATCTACCATTAAGTATTTTAATATCAGGAGATACCTTATCTAAAAAGAAAAAATAATATCCAGCAAGACAACATATTAAAATAATTATTAAAATTAAAAAAAATTGAATTTTTTTCATGTTTTCTCCTTTTTTTGTTTGCATTTTTGTTTTAATTTAGTTAAAGTTGTCCTTTATAACATACATTTTTAGGAGGTTTTTTATGAGCGAAGTTCAAAAAGGAAACAAGGTCAAGGTTCATTATAGGGGCTATTTACAAGATGGTACTCTCTTTGATTCATCATATGATAGTGACCCCCTTGAGTTTACTGTTGGCAACAATGAAGTTATCCCTGGTTTTGAGAATGCAGTTGTGGGAATGGCAGTTGGTGAAACCAAAAGAGTTACCATAGCCCCACAAGATGCTTATGGGGAATATAACGAAATGGCAAAGATAGAGGTGCCAAGAGATCAAATCCCCCAGCACATTAATCCAGAGATTGGCATGATGCTTCAGCTTACTACCCCAGAAAACAATCAGGTACTTGTTAGAGTTACTGATATGAATGATGAAATGGTAGTACTTGATGCTAACCATCCCCTTGCAGGTAAAGAGCTTACTTTTGAGATTGAAGTTGTTGAATGTATTGCTTAAAAAAGTTGCAAAAAGTGTTGCCATTCAAATAGTGTATGTTTTGATATGCTCTTTGTCAAACAACACGTAAGGCGATTAGACAAAAAGGGCCACTTTGAGTGGCCCTTTTTTAATAGATGTGAATTTTTTAAAATTTATCAAAGTGTACATAATCAGAGATTTCTTTTCTTTTAGGTGCTTTGGGATTTTGCGCAGGATATCCCACAGGAACCATTGTTACTACTTCATAGCCTTCTGGTACACCTAATATCTCTTTGGCCTTATTGTGATCAAAAAGTCCAACAACAACTCCCCCTAAACCCAGGGCATGGGCAGTTAAACAAAAATTTTGATTTGCTACACCTATATCAAACATAAACCAATCCCCAAATTTCGTGGTAACAACTCCTTTATAATATCCTGATTGGTTCAGCTTGGCCACAAATACAAAAAGCACAGGTGCCTTCACAATTGCTAAATAAGATGGATTATTATTTGGAACACATGCCTGTAATTTTTCCTTCATTTCTTGGTCCTTGACCACAACCACTTCCCAACATTGAGTATTTGCCCAGGATTGTGCCCATCTTACAGATTCTAAAAGTGTATCAATCTTTTCTTGTTCAACTTCCCTTTCTTCAAATTTCCTTATACTCCTTCTATTTTTTATTATATCCATCCACTCCATGCAATACTCCTCCTTTTTTAAAGCTTATCACACATTGAATCTAAATGTAATTATATCCCCATCCTGTACAATATAATCTTTACCTTCTAGCCTAAGCAATCCTAACTCTTTTGCCTTTTTAAAATCCCTTGTTTTTTCAAAATCCTCCCAAGACAATACCTCTGCCCTGATAAATCCCCTTTGAATATCAGAATGTATTACGCCTGCTGCCTCCTGTGCTGTAGATCCTTTTTTGATTGTCCAGGCCCTAACTTCTTTTTCACCAGCAGTTAAAAATGTGATCAATCCAAGTAAATTATATGTGGCTGAAATAACTTTGTCCAGTGCAGATTCTTCTAATCCCATCTCTTTCAAATATTCCTTCCTTTCCTCTTCATCTTCTATTTCCCTAAGCTCCCTCTCTAATTTTGCACAAACCTCTATTTCTACCTTTTTATCCTCTTTTTTTTCACTAAATTTCCCCAATTCATTTTCAGATACATTATAAACATATAGAATTGGCTTTGCAGATAAAAATTGAAACCCTTTAAGTTCCTGGGCCTCACAGATCTCTTCATTGACTCTGAGGGGTATCTCTTTTTCAAGTAGCTCCTTTGCAAGGATTAGTAACTCTTCCTCTTTTGGATTTACTAAATTTTTATCCTTTTTTTTATCAGTATCTATCCTTTCAAGCCTTTTTTCAATAACAGCCAAATCAGAAATAATCAAATCACTCTCAATGTTTTGCACCTGGACGTTGGGATCCCTTAGGCCAGAAAAGCAATCTATAACAGCCACTAAACAATCCATTGGTCTTATCTCATTTAAGACCTTATTGCCCAGACTTTGATTACCCCCGCCTTTTATCTCCTGATACTCTATCTCTGTAAAAGTGATCTTTTTAGGCTTAAATATCTCTGCTAGAGGATACAACCTTGGTTCCTTTACCTTAACTGTAGTCCTTTGAAAATTTATGGCCTCAGGACCTGCCAAGGCCATATATAGCTCACTTTTGCCACTTTGTGCCATTCCAAAGATTCCTGTTTTCATTTTATGTCACCTTGCTCCTATTTTTTTTAATATCTTTATAACATTATCAATGACCTTATCCACCATGAGCCTAACACCCTTTTCATTGGGGTGTACCCCATCAGGAAGGGTTAATTTCTCATTTCCTGCAATACCTCCTAAAAAATCGTGGGAAAGCTCCAGGTTATATTTTTCTGCAATCCCATTAAAAATATTTTCAAATTCTCTGCAATAATTATCATCAATTTCATCGAAAATCTTAGGGATCTTAGTTCCAACAAGCAATATCTCAGCACCAATTTTTTGAATATCCTTGATCATTTTTTCAAGATTGTTTTTTATATCTTCTATAGGGTATTCTAAAAATCCGTCATTTATTCCAAGTTCTAAGATTACTAAGTCTGGCATCTCACTTAAATAAAAACCCAGTCTTCTCACTCCACCAAAGGTAGTATCTCCTGAGAGCCCAGCATTTATCACTTTTACATCATAACCCATATCTATTAATCTTCTTTCAAGTTGCGATGCAAAGCTATGTTCCCTTGTTAAACCAAAACCTTCTGTTAAACTATTGCCAAATGCAAGTATTTTAATCATATTTTTGGCCCTTTTATTATATTGCAAAATATATGTTTTTTATTTAAAAAAGAACAATGAGCTGGACTATATATGCGCTTTTGGCATTTTTATTCATTGGAATTCAACGCTTTTTTTATAATATAGCAGCAAAACTCCATCTATCTTCTCTCTTTACAACATTTGTCTTCATGTTAACAGTGGCAATCTTGAGTGGTCTATATATATTTTTTACAAAAACATCAATAAAGATTGATTCTATAACAATTTTCCTTAGTTTTTTCAACAGTCTTACCTTTTCTTGTGCAACTATAGCTCATATAAATGCTTTAAAATACTCTCCTTCCCCACTGGTCTATCCATATATTCGAATGAATATCTTACTGGTTGTTTTGTATTCATTCTTTGTTTTACACGAAACAATAACTCTCTCTCAATTTCTAGGAATTGTTCTCTCTTTTATTAATCTTTTTATTATGAGCTACCAGTTTCAGTCTCCAAAAGTTGCAAGCAAGAGTTTTAATGTTGGTTTTCTGTGGGCAACTGTTGCCCTTATTTGTGGTGCAGCATCATCAATTTTTTGTAAATATGGATCAATCTATGTGGATAAATTAGTCTTTATTTTCATCTCTTATATATTTTCTACAATATTTTTGTTTTTAGGTTTTTGGCTATTTAATATAAAACACAACTCTTCAAATAACAAAATAGTTATATCAACTATCATAGGAATCTGTATGGGAATACTCAATATATTTGGTTTTTATTTTTATCTAATGGCTTTATCATCTGGTCCTTTGTCCATTGTAGCAACTATAAATGGTATGCACTTTGTTTTGGCTATTTTTTTATCTTCAATCTTTTTTAAAGAAAAAATTACTTTTAAAAATATACTTGGTATTTGTCTTACAATTATTGCACTTATTTTATTTATCTAAATTTTTGTTTATTAGCCAATTATTGGCCTTTTTAAAATCAAGGGTATTTTCATAAATTGCCCTTCCTGTGATAATACCTACAAGTCCTTTTTTTGCTAAAGGATAAAGTGCTACAATATCATCAAAATCTCTAATCCCTCCAGCATATATTACAGGAAGACAAGTCAATTTTAAAAAATTTTCCACATCTGTGGGATCCACACCAGTCTGCATTCCATCCTTTGAGATATCAGTATAAATAATCACGCTTGCACCACTATTTTCTATATCATTTAACACAGATGTAATGTTTCTGCCTGTATCTTCCACCCATCCCCTTGATTTAATCTTTCCTTTATCAACATCTAAAGATACACAAATTTTTCCAGGGAAGGCTTTACATATCTTTTTAAAAAGTTCTAGATCCTCTATAAACAAAGTCCCAATAATGAGTCTCTCAACCCCTGCATTAATGTATTCTCTTGCAATTTCAAAGCTCCTTATTCCACCGCCAAGTTGTACAGGAATATCTACTGAGTTACATATTTTTGAGACCAAATCTATATTTTTAGGCCTACCTTCAAATGCCCCATCTAAGTCAACAATGTGTAGGTATTTTGCCCCTTGATCCTCCCAATATTTTGCCATATCCACAGGGTTTTCTGAAAACACAGTAACGTCATCAAATCTACCCTGTCTAAGCCTTACACATTTTCCATCTTTTATATCAATTGCTGGATACAAAATCATAATCCTATCTCCTTAATTCCTATCTCTATTCCTTCTTTAGCAAGCTCAATAGCAGATACCCATTTGCCACCCCTTTTTATAAATTTTTTTATAGTCAACATATTTTCAAGCAGTGGCTGTTGTTTTTCTTTAAATATATAATTCTTTATAAGAGTCTTGTTATTTACATCTATTAAATTAAAAGCAATTATTACTTTAGCAGGTTCCTCTACACCCCACTCTCCCCCTATTCTTTCTTTAAATAAAAGCAATTGAGGAACTAAAATATAATCAGCTGGTATGCACTTTCCTATCTTTACCCATTTGTCTACTGGATTAAGAGATGTATATTTCTCTTTATAGATTATTATTTCTTTGCATTGTTCAACAAAGTTTTTGGGTATAATCTGTATATTTTCTCTTTTTGAAATCTTTTGCATAAGCTCATTATCTAATTCTAAAAGGATTTCTTTTTTTATTTGAATTGATGGATCTATTAAATAACCTGAGATTACATCTTGTGGCCTTGTTGGCACTTCAAATGGCGCTATTGCTATTTTCCCTTCTATTCTGAGTGAAGGTTTTTCTTTTATCTGGGCACATCCTGCTAATAAGATAAATAAAAAAATTAAAATTTTTCTCATTCTAAAATACCCTTTGTACTCATCGTTTTTTCTTTGTTTTCAATTGAACAGGCATCTTTTAAAGCAATGCCCAATGCCTTGAATGCAGCTTCAAGCAGATGATGACCATTTTTCCCATAAATAAAGTTTATGTGCAGATTAATGGCCGCCTTGTTAGCAAAGGATTTAAAAAATTCCCTCCATATATCTCTTTCTTCAGAAAATAACACAGGGGGTAGTAGATGGTCATTGTTATATACAAGATATGGCCTTCCAGACAAATCCACAACCACCTCACACAAGGCTTCATCCATTGGGACCCGGACCCATGCCATTCTTTTTATGCCCTTTTTATCTCCAAGGGATTTTGAAAACACATCACCTAAACTAAGGCCAATATCCTCCACTAAATGATGCGCATCCACATGAGTATCTCCTTTTGCCTTTAAAATAATATCAAATCCTCCCCAAAAGGCAAATAGAGTCAAAAAATGATCTAAATATCCCAAGGTGGTATCAATCTCTATTTTCCCGGTTCCTTCATTGAAAAATTCAATCTCAATTGTTGTCTCCTTGGTCTGTCTCTTTATCTTCACTGGGGTTATCATTATTTTCTCCTTCTTTTAACTCAACATCTTTTTTAGCATTTTTCTTTTTTCTCTCTTTTCCAAATAAAAAGGCTATCCATATTCCCACTTCATATAAAATAATCAATGGAACTGCCATTAATATCTGCGTAACCGCATCTGGCGGGGTTAATATTGCTGAAACAATAAAAGCTATCAAGATTGCATATTTTCTGTACTTTTTGAGAGTTTTAGATGTAACAAGTCCAAGTCTGGCAAGGAAGAAGATAATAAGTGGTAATTCAAAGACAAGTCCAAATGCAATTAATATTCTAATGGCAAAGGAAAGCCCTTCTTTCATGGAAATCATAGGACTTATATGAATATTAGAAAAACTCATAAAAAAGGTATAAGCATAAGGAAAGATTACAAAATAGCCAAAAAGTGCCCCACTAATAAATAACAGTGCAGAACTTATAGCAATGGGTATTATATATTTTCTTTCTTCTGGATAAAGACCTGGTTTTACAAATAGCCAGATTTGATAAAAACTAAATGGTAAAGTCAAAAATATACCTGATATTAATGCGGTTTTTAGATAAACAAAAAAGGCTTCATGAGGGGAGGTATATATCATCTTTGAACCTTCAGGTAATGAGTGAAAAAGGGGAAGCATGATATAATTAAATAGCTGTCTAGAAAGTGGAACGCATGCCAAGGTTCCCAAAAATATGCCAATAATAACCTTCACCAACCTGTTTCTCAATTCTTCAAGATGTTCAAGAAGAGTCATCTCGTGAGCTTCGTCATCGTGCCCTTCTTCTATCTTAATTTGCTCTTCTAACTTTTCTGATGCTTCTTCAGGGAGATTAGTTATCTCACTCATAAAATCTATCCCTTGATATTTTTCAAAAATAGTAAATTGCTTCTATTTGTCTTGGATATCTTTTTTATCCTCTTTTGATTCTTGCTTTTGTTCCTCACCTTCCATTTCATCTTGTAGATTTTTAGTTTTTTTTGTGCGCTCTTCCATCTCAGCTAGTTGTACTTCTAGATCAAGCTCTCTTTTTACATCACTGGACATTTTTCTAAATTCAGCGAGTCCTTTACCCAAAGCCCTTGCAATTTCTGGAAGCTTTGAAGGTCCCAAGACCAAAAGGGCTATAAGGAGTATAATCAAAACTTCAGATGTACCTATACCAAACATTTTTTCCCCTCGGTTTTTTTATTCCCATTCAATAGTACTTGGGGGTTTTGATGAGATGTCATAGACTACTCTATTCACCCCTTTGACTTCATTAATAATCCTGTTAGAAATCTTTGCAAGCAGTTCTGAAGGAAGTCTTGTCCAATCAGCAGTCATTGCATCTATACTGTCCACTATCCTCAAGGCAATCACATGTTCATAGGTCCTTTCATCTCCCATAACTCCAACTGTTTTTAAAGGCAAAAGAACGGCAAACCCCTGCCATACCTTATAATACCACCCAGAATCCTTTAGTTCTTGTTCAACAATTTTATCTGCTTTTCTGAGTATTGAAAGCCTTTGTTCTGTAACCTCCCCAATTATTCTAATGGCAAGCCCAGGGCCAGGGAATGGATGTCTCCAAACTAAAAAGTCTGGGATTCCAAGCTCTGTTGCCACCTTTCTTACCTCATCTTTAAAGAGTTCTCTTAAAGGCTCAATCAATTTTAAATTCATTTTTTCAGGAAGTCCACCTACATTGTGATGGCTCTTTATCACAGCAGAAGGACCTTTAAAAGACACACTTTCAATTACATCTGGATAAAGTGTGCCCTGGGCTAAAAATTTTACATTTGGAATTGACTTTGCCTCTTTCTCAAAGACCTCTATAAAGGTCCTACCAATTATCTTTCTCTTTTGTTCTGGATCTTCTACACCTTTTAATCTAGATAAAAAAAGATCAGATGCCTCAATATACTTCAAATTAAGATCAAAATGATCTGTTAAATAATGCACCACTTCTTTACCTTCATTGAGCCTCAATAGTCCATTATCAACAAAAATACAATGTAATTTTTTACCTATTGCCTTATTTAGCAATACTGCAACAACAGTTGAATCTATTCCACCACTAATACCACAAACCACATTGGCATCACCTACTACTTTTGGAATTTTTTCAACAACTGATTTAACAAAAGAGGCCATATTCCACGTTGGTTTTAACCCAACAATATCAAACAAAAAGTTTCTAATTATCTTTTCTCCATTTTGGGTATGTGCCACCTCTGGATGAAATTGGATACAATAAATGTTTTTTTCTCTATTTTCCATTGCAGCAACTTCAATATTTTCTGTCTTTGCTATTACATCAAATCCATACGGCACTTTATCCACTTTATCCCCATGTGACATCCAGACTTGCAGTTTTTCATTGTCAAACACATCCCTAAAAAGGGGCGAATCTTTCACTTTAATTAAATAAGCCCTTCCATACTCTCTATCTTTTGATGGACTCACTTTGCCTTTTAATTTTTTTGCAATAAGTTGCATGCCATAGCATATACCAAGTATTGGGAGGTTAAGGGAGAATATTTTATCTGGAATATCAGGGGCATCTTGTTCACAAACACTTGCAGGTCCCCCAGAAAATACCAGTGCCTTTGGATTTAATTCTTTTAATCTTTCAATGGAGATATTGTATTGATGGATTTCTGAATATACTCCTGCTTCTCTTATCCTTCTGGCAATTAGTTGAGTATATTGTGATCCAAAATCCAATATAACTACCTTGTCCATGCCTTTCATTATAATCTATCCCTTGTTATGGTGTATATTTTTACACATCAATTTGATAATTTGGTGCCTCTTTTGTAATAATCACATCATGAACATGACTTTCCCTGTAACCTGCCTCAGTTATTTGGATAAACTTTGTCTTTGTCTTGAGTTCTTTAATATTTTTACAACCACAATATCCCATACCTGCCCTAAGGCCTCCAACTAATTGAAAAACTGTCTCAGCAACTGGACCTTTGTATGGCACTCGCCCAACAATTCCTTCTGGCACAAATTTCTCAGCACTTTCTTGAAAATATCTGTCCTTACTACCTTCTTTCATTGCATCTAATGATCCCATGCCCCTATAAATCTTATATCTTCTACCTTGATAAATAATGGTTTCACCAGGGCTCTCTTCAGTACCAGCAAACATACCTCCCATCATAACAGTATCAGCACCAGCAGCAATTGCCTTGACAATATCGCCTGAAAACTTCACACCACCATCAGCTATTAAGCACCTATTTTTTTGCTTACAAGCAATTGATGCATCCATGATTGCCGTAATTTGAGGAACCCCTACACCAGCTATCACCCTTGTGGTACATATTGATCCAGGACCAATACCAACCTTAACAGTATCTGCTCCTGCCTCAATTAAGGCCATTGCTCCCTCATAAGTGGCTATATTTCCTGCAATAATAGGTACATTTGGATATGTGCTTTTTATATATCTTACTGTATTCAATACATTTTTACTATATCCATGGGCAGAGTCCACTACAATGACATCTACCTGTGCCTCAACTAGTGCTGCAACCCTTTGTTCCATATCTTTTCCAACACCAACAGCAGCCCCAACCCTCAATCTACCAAAACTGTCCTTACATGCATTGGGATATTTTTTTATCTTGTTTATGTCTTTTATGGTTATCAATCCTTTTAGATTATTATGTTCATCTACAACTAAAAGCTTTTCAATCCTATTTTCATGAAGGATCTTTTTTGCCTTTTCTAGATCTGTACCTGGTGGGACAGTGATCAAGTTTTCCTTTGTCATTACCTCTTCTACTTTGGTCTCCATATCCTCTACAAAGGC
>JAMOPG010000226.1 GCA_027064715.1 Desulfobacterales bacterium | reverse complement strand
TATTGGTTACTATTCCCACTACCTTTGTCCCTTTAACCACAGGAAGGCCAGAGATTCTATATTGCGCCATTATTTCTAATGCATGCCCTACTGTGTCCTCAGGTTCAATACTAACAGGATCTATAATCATTCCACTTTCAGATTTTTTAACCTTTTTTACCTCTAACACCTGTTCATCTATAGGCATATTTTTATGTATAATACCAATCCCACCCTGCCTTGCCATAGAGATGGCCATCCTTGACTCAGTAACAGTGTCCATTGCAGCAGAAATTAATGGAATATTGAGTTTAATATCAGGTGTCAGATATGTGCTCACATCAACATCAGCAGGGGTTACCTCTGAATATGCAGGCAGCAACAAAACATCATCAAAGGTGAGAGCTGTTTTTAAGATTTTTTTATTTTCACTCATAGCCTTAAATCCCCTCCCAGATTTATTGTTCCAATTTATCTAAAGATTCTTTTACTTTTTCCATTATATTTGCAGGAAGATCTTTTTGTTGTTTTAGTTCTATAAATAATTGCCTTGCCCTCTGTTTTTTATTTAAAATAAATCCATATAAATACGCTAAATTAAATTTGGCAATGTAATTTTCAGGTTCCATTTTAACAAATTTTTCAAGCAACCTTGCACCATCTTCATATCTTTCTAAATAAAGATAACAGGTAGCTAATTTTACAATTACATCTCTATCATCTGGTTTTAAATTTATTGCCTTTTCCAAAAATACTCTAGCGTTATCCCATGCCCTCATCTCTGTGAATATAAATCCAAGACCTTTTAATGCCTCTATATCATTTGGATTTTCTTTTAGTCTTTTCATTAATTTTGTTATCATATCTTTAATCTGTTCTTTTTCATCATGTTCAAAGAACTTACTTTGTTGAACCTCGAATACAATAGAGGGATTTTGAAATTTGTATGTAATAGCAAAAAAAAGCATAATAAATAGGTTTGCTGTTATAAATAAAGTAATGAATTTGAAACGATTACCATTGACCTTGTTCATATAATAAAATCTCCAGATATCTTATTTTATGTTATCAATCATTTTTTTTATTTTCTTATTTTCTGTATTTAAAAACAATATATACCCGAAAATAATAGCCCAGATAAATACATTTGCCAAAAAAATATACAACATAGCATAATCCTTATAGTTTTTTGTTTCTTATAAGTCTAATTTTGTCCTTTAATAACAGTTGACTATATCTGGTATAAAATAACAAAAAGAATAGACATCCATAACAAAAGATATTCACAAACATAGTAAGTAACATCTCAAATGGCATTCCACCTTCTTTAGACATAAAGATTACAGGATGGATACTTCTGAACATCTTGGCTGCCAAAAACACAATTGGCACATCTATAAAACTAACTATCGCTAGCACACTACAAAATATAAATTTTTTTTCATCCTCAATTTCAAAATTTAAAAAAACAAGATATAAAACATACATAAACCACATTATAAAGGTAGTAATCAATTTGGGATCCCATGTCCAATAGGTATTCCAAGATGCCTTTGCCCAGGTAATTCCTGTAACTAACACTATAGTTGAATATAAAACTCCAATTTCTGCTAAAACCCTTGCTTTTAGGAAAAAAGATAGGTCTTTTTTTAAAAGGTATAACAGACTAAACAAAAATACAAAAAAAAATGCAAAAAGTCCCCACCAAGCAAAGGATACATGAAAATAGAAAATTTTTTGTGGAAGCCCCAATGTTGCTTCTATAGGGGCATAAAATAATACAAAGTAATTTCCAATGATTATACTAACAAATGCAAATATTATTAAAAAAAACATTTACCTACCTTTTTGAAAATAAAAATGGAAACAAAAAAAGACAGATCCCTGTAAATATTCCATCAAAGGATATAATAAGATTAATCCAATTTTTTGAGTTTCCAACCCCCCCTATTGTAAACAGATTCTCCCAGATCTTTATTCCACCAATCAGCAAGGGTATCTGCATGGGAAACACTATTGTTGTTATAAAAGAATCTTTGACCTCTCCCCCGGCTATTGCCCCTCCAAAAAAGGAACTTATTATCCCAATTCCCCAATCTATCAAGATTATCATTGGTAGCAGAGAAATAATATAATCAAATCCATTTATTTTTAAAAAAATAGTCATTAATAATAAAAATAACATTTGTACAAAACCAAGACATATTATACCAACAATAGTCTTGGTTATAAAAAATCCTTCCACTGAGATTGGAGATATCATAATTAACTCTAGTGTATTGTACGTTTCTTCTACTCTATATAATTCCCTAAATATAAGGACACTACAAAATACAGAACAAATCCAGAAAATGGTCCCTGTCCAGATTGGATCTATTTTTCCCAAATTACTACTTGCTAAACTAAAGGTAAAGATAAATATAAGGCCTAATAATAAGGGCTCTATTATCCCACCTTTTGTTGAAAAGACAATCTTAATATCTTTTTTAAATATAGCAAGATACGCCTTCATCTCTTTGATAAAATAAATGTTTTATCATTATAAATTAAGGTGTTATCCATAAAATCTATGTCCTTGTTATGAGTTACCCAAACAACTATTTTCCCCTTTTTTAACTCTTTTTTCACAAAAGAGACAAGCATATTACAAGATGCACTATCAAGACCAGTTTCTGGCTCATCCAAGAGATACAGATCAGGATCAATGAGCATCAACCTTGCTATATTTAGTCTCTGTATCATTCCCCTGGAAAAAATATGAACTTTTTCAAAAATAAAATCCTTCAGCCCAACTCTTTCTAAAATTTGTAATAATTGTTCCTTGTTAAATGTAACTTTGTAAATATCTCCCCAAAATTTTAGATTTTCATACGCTGTAAGATGGGAATAAACTCCCCAAAAATGTCCCATATACCCAATTTTTGTTATATTTGACAAAATAACCTTGCCAGATGATGGATGCAAAGTACCAGCAATTATCTTTAGCAATGTAGATTTTCCACACCCATTTGGACCAAAGAGCACAGCACCCTGCCCTTTTTCTAATTTACAATTTACTCCTTTTAATACTAATCGCTCCCCAAAAGATTTAGAAACTCCAATCAGCTCCAACATCACAAATAATTAACCCACCCTTTCTCTTGTTTTAAAAAATAAAATAAGTCCTGACAAACACATAATAATACTTCCAAACCATATCCAATGAACCATTGGATTTCTTTGCACTTCAATCTTTAACACACCATCTTCTGTACTTTGTTGCACACTTATGTATAATTCATCAAAAATAAATTTAAGCACTGACACCTTTGAAAAAATATTATTTTGTATAAAGAAAAATATCCGTTTTGGGATCATCTTACCAAGTAATTTATCATTTTTATATACTGAAAATACGTATGATTCTACACTTTTATCTTCATAATTGTTTTTGAAAAAGTCATTATAAACAATCTTATATCCATGAAAATCAATGTGTTGCCCTTTTGCAATTATAAACTCTCCATTGTCTTTAAATCCTGAAGAAATGGCAATAGAAATTGCAATTATCACTACTCCCAGATGAATTTCCCATTTCCCCAATGGATTCATATTTGAAAAGTATTTGTTAGAAATAATAAAATATGAAACAGATAAAATACCTGTAAAAGCAGCACTCATTGACAATAAAAGCAATAGATTTTTTGTTACAAATATATATAAAATAATGATAAGCAATAGAAAAACTATTATAAAAAATACACCCTCTTTTTTTATTTTTTCTATTTTCCATTTAAACCAGGGACATATACATAAAATAAAAATCAGAAAGCTTGCTATAGGCAAAAATACCCTGTTGTAAAAATCTTCTCCAACCCCTTTACTTTCATGTAACATCAATTTACTTATAAGTGGATACATTGTTCCTACAATTATTACCACACATAGTCCAAGAAATATCCAGGATGATAAAATCAGCAGACCATTTTGGGAAAACATGCCTGATATAGGTTTGTTATAGGTTGTGGGATAGTAAAGAGTAATAAATGTAAATAAAAAAATCGCCTCTAAGATAAAAATAATAAATGGAATACCCACAGGACTTTTTGCAAAGGCATGAAGTGAATCAATAATTCCACTGCGAGTTAAAAATGTTGCTAAAATACAAGAAACAAAAGTAAGCGCCATAACCAAGGTGGTACTTCTTTCAAGGGCCTTTTCTCTTTGAGTAACCACAGATATGTGTATAAATGCAGTGCTACACAGCCATGGTATCAAAGATGCGTTTTCAACAGGATCCCAGGCCCAGTATCCACCCCAACCAAGTTCATAGTATGACCACCACATTCCTAGGATAATGCCAATTGTAAGAAAAATCCATGACAAAAGGCTCCATCTTTTTACAACTAATAGGATTTCCTTTTTAAAACCAGTCATCTTAGCTGATATAGTTAACAATGCAGGAATAGTAAATCCAGCATAACCTGCAAACAGGGTTGGGGGATGGAAGATCATACCAGGATGCATTAAAAGGGGATTTAATCCCATACCCTGTTTTGGAGGCACTGAGTAGACCAAAAATGGATTGGCAAATGTAATGAGTAATAGAAAAAATACGCCTTCAACTGCAAAAAATAAGGACCAGAAAAGGTTTTTGGCATCATCAGGCAATTTTTCAAACATCTTATTTTTGCTAAAGACTACTCCACAAATTGCAACAAAAAGAAGCCACAATAGTAATGACCCTTCCTGGCCTGCCCATACAGCAGTTAATGCATAATACCATGGAAGATAGGTATCTGTGTAATCTGCAACAATTACAAATGAAAAATCTCTTTTTAAAAATGCATAGCTAAGTATAAAGTAACAGATGGCCACGCACAATAATACTATTTTTTGCGCAATTTCACTATAATTTTCATTTCCTTTTTTATAAAGGGAGTATATAGAGAGTGCACTAAAAAAAAGGCAGATAAAAAAGCCCAACATTAAGATAAAATATGATAAAATAGCCATTTTATTGTGTCCTTTTTTTGTATTTTGAAGGGCATTTGGTCATGAGTTGTGAGGCAAAGAAAATGCCATTTTTCATTTCCCCTTCTACAATAACTTCACTGCCTACACCAAATGTATCAGGTTTATTTCCATGATATATAGTAGTAATCTTTTTTGATGGATCCTTTTTATCTAAAATTGAAAATTCCAAATAATCCCCATTCATTTTTATATCATTGCCTACCTTTCCAAATAAACGAATGCGTTTTATATTTTTTTTACCTGTTGCAAGTGCCTCAGAAACATTTAAAAAATAGAGACTGGTCTCACTAATAGAACTAAATAGTAAATATAAAAAACCTCCAATAAAAAAAAGTGCTGCTAAGATATAGATCTTTTTTGAACTTTTCATAACCTCTCCCTCGCTAACTCTATTTTGGATATGACATTTTTGTTATTTTTTCTGCTTTTTTTTGCTGAGCAAACTTTCTCATATCTGTAATAAAATCAGTTTCATCCACTATCTCTTTACCCAAAATCTCTTCAACAATATCTTCTAAAGTCACCAATCCAGCTATACCCCCATATTCATCAATAACAATAGCCATTGGTACCCTGGATTCCAGAAATCTAAAAAGTAATCTCTCTAGGGTTATGGTTTCTAAAACAAAATGTACAGGTTTTATAAGTTCTTTTAGTTGCTTATCTTTTTCTCCTTTTATAAGGGCCTTTAACACATCTACTTTATAAATAATTCCCCTTATGTCATCAATATCGTCATTAAAATAAACAGGGACCCTGCTGTATGGCCACATATTGTCCACATTCATGACCTCTGACACCCGTTTTTCAGCTGGCAAAGAAAATATCACTGTTCGTGGAGTCATAACATCCATGACCCTTTTTTCATCCATTTTTAATACATTTGAAATAAAATTCTCTTCAAATTGTTTGATTTTGCCAACCTTTCTAGATAAACTCACTAAGGCCAAAACTTCTTCTTCAGATGCATAAACTCCTTTTTTCCCTCTTTCTATAAATTTTATAACAAAACTAATTACAAAAATAAGAGGGTTAAATACAATAACAAGGGCCAAAAGGGGCCTGGCAAGGATTGATGAAAAAGATCTATTGTATAACACCCCTACGGTCTTAGGTATTATTTCTGAAAAAAACAAAATAGTTAGCGTAAATACTATTGAAAAATATACAAGTCTATGTTCACCAAAAACTGATGCTGCAGCAGCTCCAGCAATGGAAGCACCAGCTGTATTAGCAACAGTGTTTAATGTCAAGATTGCAGTGATGGGCTTGTCAATATCCATTTTTAATTTATATAAAATATCACCTACACCTTTTCCCTGTTTTCTTAAATTTTCTATATGAGTCCATGATACAGAATACAAAACCGCCTCTGTCAAAGAACAAAAAGCAGAGATAATAACTGCAAAGCCAAAAGATAAAATGAGTAACCACATCTAGGTTATCTCCTTTAAGGATCTTAATAAATCTTCCTTGATCTTATTATGTAATTCTGGGTTTAAGATTTTTCCCCCATCCTTTGTTGTAACATAAAATATATCAACCACTTGTTCTCCTGGTGTAGTAATTTTGGCAAAATTTATATTTAGATCATATTTATGTAATACCTTAGAAACAGTATGCAAAACACCAGGCCTCTCCCAAGTATATATTTCTATAATAGTATAAAAATCTGATGCTTCTTCATCTATAATTACCTTATCTTCAGTTTTGATACTAATGGGAGATTTTCTAATAACATATCTCTTTTTGTATATATCTTCTAAGGTAATCTTTTCATTAAGCAAATTTAATAAATCATCTTTTAGCCTTTTTATAAATCTGTCAATATTATATGGATCAGGGATATTGTCAATTTTTAATATATCTAAAGCAAGATTATATCTTCTTGTATAAATATCTGCTGATAAAATATTTATTCCATTTATCCATAAAATTCCTGTGATAAAATCAAATAATCTAGGATGATCATCACAAATAAATATAATTTCCCAGATATTTTCTTCTATTTTTCTTACCTCAATAACAACCTTGTCTTGTTTTGCTTTTTTTTCAAGTAAAAAATGATAATAAATATCATTTGGTGATTGAGAAAGTAAATATCTAATCGATAAATCATCTAACCACTTCGTTAATTCCTCTTTATCTTGATATCCAATCTCTATAACCTGTTTTTTAATCAATTCAATTTTGTTTGTAACATTTTCTTTACAGAAACCTTGCGTTGTAAACATATTTTTTATTTTGATAAAAAGCTCTTCCAAAAGTGTCTTTCTCCAACTATTCCAGGCCCTGGGACCTGTTGCTTTGGAATCTGCAATTTGTAGAAGAAATAACATATACAATTTTTTTAGAGATCCAATCTTATAAACACACATCTCTATTGGTTTTTCGTCACTTAAATCCCTTTTTAAAGCAGTCTCTGCAAGAAGAAGGTGATTTTCCACTAAAAAGCAAAGTAAATCAATCTCTTCATCTGTGAGTAACAATCTCTTTCCTATTTTCTGGGCAAGTTCAGCACCTTTTTTGGAATGTGATACCCCATATCCTTTTCCAATATCGTGTAAAAGTGCACTTAAAAATAATATCTTTTCATTTATATCTTCTTTAAAAAGATTTGAATATTCGCTGTGTCTTAATTCATGAAGTTCTTTAACACATCTAAGCAGGTGTTCATCCACTGTATAAATGTGATAAGTGTCATATTGCACTCTATATCTTTGATTTAAAAATTCTGGAATAAATGTGTCTAAAAATTTTGTTTCATGCATGGATTTGAGTATATCAAATGCCGTTTTTTCATTTAATAAGATATCAAAAAACATGTTAATTACATCTTTGTTATAAATTATATCTTTTACTAGATGAAGATTTTCTCTAATAACTCTTCCGCTATCATGATGGAACTTCAAATTCAGCCTTGCAGCATTCCAAAAGAGCTCCATTAAAAGTTGAGGTTTTAGTTTTATCTCTTCAGGATCTTTAAAAAAAATCAAATTTCCAAATACTATAAAAGGACCTGGAATTATCTTTAATTTACTATTTTTTTCAATAAATTTATCGAAAAGCTTATCTATAAAAAAATTTGTAACCCTTTTTATCCTAGATGTATGAGTATAGTATGTCTGCATAAAGGCTTCTTCAGCTTTAATTTTATTGTCAGAAAATCCCATTAGGGTTGATAATGTCTTTTGATCTTGTAGTGTCAATTGATCTTTTTTATTTCCTCCTAATCTATGAAGTTGTATTCTGGTTTTCCATAAAAAATCATAACCATCCATAAGCCACTGGAATTCTTCTTCATTTATCCATCCAAGAGATTTAATTTTCTCTAGAGTAAAAACCTCGAGACATATACCAGCCCCCCATAAAATTGAATGTATATCTCTCATTCCACCTAGTCCTTCTTTTATATTTGGCTCTATTAAATATATACTCTCTCCATATTGTTTTATCCTCTTATCTCTTGTTTCTTTTAATTTTTTTATAAACGCATTTTTTTGCCTACTATTTTTAAAAATAGAAAAAAAATCTCTTTTAAAATTCAAATAAAGTTCTTCATCTCCACCCAAATATCTTTGAAATATAAGGGAAGTGCATAAGGAAAAATCTTTTTTTGCCAGCGATAAAATTCCATTTTTAGTGGCAACCTGTTGTCCCACTTCAAATCCATTGTCCCATAACATGGATATTAGATTTTCAATAAAATTTTTTTTCTTTATTGATAGCCTTTTTTGATACAAAAAAACAATATCTAGGTCTGAATCAAAACTTATTTCTCCCCTTCCCAATCCCCCACACGCAAAAATAGCTAATCCATCAAGTTTAATTGTGGAGAGATATTTTTTAAAATGTTGAACAATCTTTGTTGCATAATCCTTTACATAATTGAGTTCAACTATCTCCGTGTTACAAACTTCTATAAACTTATTTTTCTCTTTTTTTAATTTCTCAATAAGTTTTTCTGCGTCATTTAGCATAGCAAAGTAGATCCTATAATTATTTTTTTCTTAAATCTTTAGTAAAGGAGAAAGGTGTCTTGATTTTATTGTATAACGCCCCATTAAATCATTATATGATATGGTCATAATCCTTTTACTCTATAAAAATAGTTTCATATTCATCACCAGTTAAGGAAACACCTCCAGAAGGTGTGACTAAGAACGTATTTTCAATACCAACCATGCCGATTCCAGGAATTCCCACTTTAGGCTCCAGAGCAATTACCATGTTTTCTTCTAAAGGTTCATTAAATCTATTTGCAATTGGTGGCCACTCGTCAAGATAAAGTCCCACACCATGTCCAACAAAGCGCACTTTATTGCCACCAATGCCCATAAATCCATCTTCAAAATTGTATTTTTTGGCTTTTTCTATACAGAACAAATAGATCTCTTCAGGAGTTGTCCCTGGGGTTAGTTTTTTTATGCACTCATTTTGGATCATTAAACAGAACTCTTGTGCGTTTTTTACTTGTTTTGGAAGTTCATCTTTTTTTCCTGCAAAAAAAAGCTGGGTTTTGTCTGTGTGGTAACCTTCTAATGAAAATACACTATCAATAATTAGTATCTCCTTATTTTTCCACACCTTGCCTCCATAACCTAGAAAAGGGACTGCTGGATGCAGGCCTCTAGCACCCACTGGAACATTAAAGCTCGTTGGATAATTTCCTGAATCTCCAGCGCTCACGGATCCAATAAAAAGTTCTTCGCCTTGTCCCTGCATCCTGATTATTCCATTGTGGCCAAGATCAAGGAATATTCCTGTAAGGACTTTACCTATCTCAAGTTCTGTCATGCCTGGAGATATCTTATCAGGAAGGAGTTTGCAAATCGCGCGATAGTGTCTTTCTCCTGCTAGTTTTATCTTGTGAAGTTCCCACTGTGTCTTAACAGATCGGGCCTTACTTAAAATTATATCACCAGGTAATATATTTCTATCCTTGAATTTGGATTCAAAAACCTTCCCTCCACTCCAAGATATTCCCCCCATTTCAACAGAAAATGTAGAAGGAAGCGTTAAATTGTAATCTGCCAAAATATTTGAGATGTCTGAATAAGATCTGAACTTATGAATATTTTCAATGGGAGATTCCAATTTGGCCCTTTCAATACCCTTTCTAATAAAGAGGTGAGGCTCACCATCTAAAGGTAACCAAAATACCCCTGAACCAAAATGGCCTGTTGCCCAATATATTCCAACCTTTGACAAGATCATTATACCTTCTGAAGATTGTTGTTCTTTTTGTAAGATATCTTTTAACCTCTGCCACCTTAATTTAAGCTCATCTTTAGGGATAATTTCTAAGGATTCAAACATAGTGATTCCTCCCTATTTTTATCTGTTGCCAATTAATATTGATTTATATAAGATTGTCCTTGCTCCAAGAGAATATACAAATTTGTTTCAATTAGCAATTATTGAAAATAATATCTCAAGATAGAAGGGGGTTGTTTCAATGGGATTAGAAGATGTGTTCCAGTGTACTCTGTGCGGGATTTGTTGTAAAGGACAGGGCGGAATTATTGTCACAAAAAAAGAAATTGATAGAATAGCAAAATTTTTGGGATTAGATAATAAAGAGTTTGAAGAAAAATTCTTAGAAAAAGAGGATTCTAACAAATATTCAATAAAGATCAAAGAAGATGGATATTGTATTTTTTTTGATAAAGATAGAAGATGTACTATTCATCCTGTAAAACCAAATATTTGCATTGCTTGGCCCTTTTTTAAGGGAAATCTAGAAGATGAAAATAGTTTTGAGATGGCAAAAGAGTATTGTCCTGGTATAAAAAAAGAGATTGATTTTGAACAATTTAAAAGGGAAGGTATAAAATATTTAAAAGAAAAACAGTTGATTTCTCAACAAGAAGATGGACCAAATGCCCTTAAGGTGAAATTTTAGGACAATAAATCTGAATTATGGATTTATATAGAGCCTGTTCAATCTTAAAAGTATCACAGGATGCAAGTGAAGAAGATATAAAAAAATCATATAGAAGATTGGCCTTTTTGTATCATCCTGATTTAAATCCGCAACTTAAAGATGCATCTAAAAAATTTAAAGAATTAAACGAAGCATATGTATTTTTATTAAATTTTCAAAAAAATAAACAGCAAGAAACAAAAAAGACAACAAGTTATAAATTTTATCAACAAAAAGCTAAAAAAAATTTCTATGAAACATATAAAAAATATGAAAAGACCAGAATAAAAAAAGATAAAAAACAACATGGAGTCTATAGTAAAGAAGATAAAAAAAGTCATACTGTTAGAGAAGAAGAAATATTAAAATATATTCTAAATGATCCATTTGCAAGAAAGGTCTTTGAAGACATCTTTAGAGAAGTAAAAAAAAGGAATTCATCTTTTAAACAAGATAATAAAATCTTTTTAATATCAGAAAAAAAAGAAAAACTATTTAATATATCAAAAAAAATAAAAAATAGTATAAGAATATTACATCCAAATAATGTAAAAAAGTGGCTCAAGTCCCAACTTGATCATGAACATATAATATATCTTGAAAAAAATAAGATTTGTTCAGGAGTAAAACTTAAATTTCAAATCACTCAGTTTAACAAAAAACCCACCCAAATTATGACCACCATCCCAGAAAACTATTCTGAAGGCAAAGCAATTAGGCTTAAAGGTCTTGGTAAGAGTTTGGGACCATTTAAAGGGGATCTTTATATCAAGATCTTTTCCAAAAAATAATCATATTTTTAAATGAGTTATTTTACGAGGTAAAAACTATGGAACATAGTATGGATGATGCAGTAAAAGGGCGCTTGAGGTATTTGAAGAAAGGATAAGGTAGTTATGAGGGTAAATATGTAATTTGTAAGTGTAAATTTTTACAAATATGCTAAAATAAACTATTTAGAAAATAGGAGATCACAATGGATATCCCAGAGTTTATAAATAGGGAGAAAAAGATAAGAGAGGTTAAAGCGATTCTTAGCGGAAGACCTAAT
>JAMOPG010000225.1 GCA_027064715.1 Desulfobacterales bacterium | reverse complement strand
TATTTCGGATAAGTATGTGCCAGTATCTACTATTGTTTTATATGTGGTTTGCTTTAGTATATGTGGCTTACTTACTATTATAGGCATAATAACCCTCTATTCTAGTTTTCCAGAATGGGTGTGTAATTCTTTCTATACAGCTTTCTTTTCTAACTTCGGCTGAATGTAAAAATAAATTTTTGCCTAAATAAATTCCTATATGATTATACATGCCATTCACATTAAACAAAATACAACAGAATTTCTTAGGTATTTGTATTTTTGTCCATAATTCTTTTTCTTTTTTAATAATTTCTGTAATAGAGTTAATATTATCATGATTGTATGTGTTTAAGTATGTTGGTAATTCTATACCTAATTCATATTTGTAGAATAAATAAACCAGTCCATAACAATCACAACCTTCAAAACTACGTCCGTATTGTTTGTAAGGTATTCCTATATATTTAATTAAATCCATCAAAATAGTCCTGGAAATAAATGTGGTGTAAAATAATCGGCAGTTGCGGTTTCATTTACAAAATCATATTCAAAGCCAAGCTCTGCTTCTAAAGAAGTAGCATCATAAGTTATATTTGTGAACTTAAAATTAAAAGGTCCTATTTCTTTTACTATAGTTCCATCAGCTTGTTTCCTAATAATGTTTACAATCAAATCTAAAGGTACTTCTACACTTCTTAATATATTAATTAACTCCCTATTTATGTTATCTAAAACTATTTTAGCAGTGGGTTGCTTATCTTTTACATCAGGTGGCAAAGTAAATTTAAAATATAATGGCAAATAAGTATTCCCATTATATTCTAATTCTACTATATCATTAACAAATCTTAAAGGATCAGTTTCTAAGGGTATATCTATTATACAAAGAAAGATATCTTCAGCTTCTTGCTTGAATAATTGCTTCATTCCGTCCAATGAAATAGTTCTCATATAATTCTCCTTATGGGAGTATTTCTAAATCTAATTGAACAGTAAAATATTTACCAGTTTTAGATGTAATAGCAGGAGGCTTTTTAAACATAAAATTAGCAGTTGCCTGTGTAATAGGATGTATCCATTCAAAAGGGGTTGAGCCCCCGTGACAGTCATTATTAAAAAAATCCATTAGTGTAGTATATTGTTCAGGGGTAATTGTAATTTGTCCTTGAACATTTGAAACTGCAGCCGAGAATCTTCTTCTAACCTTAACAGGACCTACATCAGTTGGGCTTCTTAACGTTTGATCTTGTGGCTGTATAGAAAATCCATCTTGTTCTAAAAATTGTGGTAAAGTTGAAGGCCATGTAGCCATTAGTAAGCTCTCCTATTTAATCCATAAGATTGTCTAAAAACTCCATCTAATTCACCTCTTACTATCATAGATTCTAACTCATTCTTAATTAGTATTCTAATCTGCTTTTTACCATCTATATTTTGTGTTTTTATTTCTACAGGCGGACTACTAGCTGAACGCTGATCTATTATATTTATTTCTACAGGGGCTACTTCTGCTTTTACGCCTAAATCTCCTGATGATGTTCTGGTTAAAGGTATAACAGCTTCGGGACCTGCTTCCCCCATTAATCCCATACCAGAGGCAAAAGTAAATAAAGTAGGTTTGCTTACAATAGAATTTTCATATTTAGAAAGGTTAGGTGAATTCAGAAATACATCTCCAGAAGCAAATTGATAGTTACCCAAAGATAAGTTACTATATGGAGATGTAGTCGACCCCCCAGTTAAGCTTAAATTGCTGAAAGCTGTTGACGAAGTAGTAGTTGTTGCACTACTAAATAAAGACCCAAACCCACTTTGCAATCCTGCACTCAGTGCAGTAGCTAAGGGCGCTGTAATTGTCTGCCTAATAGTCAATCTAGCCAAATCAGCTAATATAGAATTAACTAAATCTGAAAAACTTGCCTTACCTGTAGTGACAAATTCAACTAAAGCATCTTCTAAATTATTAAAAGTATTAGTAAAAACAGTTTCTATATTTTTAGCAACATCAGATGCACTTTCTGCATATTCATTTAAGGCATTTATTAATTTATCTTTCCAGGTTTCTTGTTCTTCTTCTATCTTCTCGTAAAGTTCAGATAATACTCTGTATGTTTCATCTGCTTCTGCCTTGGCTATTTGTGCTAATTTTATTTTTTTTATCTCTTCTATTTTAACTTCTTCCATTCCCTTTTGTCTCAGGTCTTCCAAATACTTATCTAGCTCATATCTTTCATAATCAAATCTGGATAATGTGATCTTTTTATATTCATCTTCAAGTTCTTCTTGAAGTCGTAAAATTTTTTCAGCTCGTTCTTTAGCCGCTTTCATCTCCTTTTCACGCTGTAGCTGCCTATCTTTTCCATATTTCTGGTTTAATTTGGCAATTTCTACCTGTGCCCATTCTTCAACTTTGACCTTATCTGCTCCTGCCTTTATATATGCCTTAGCCTGCTCCTCGATGCGTTGTCTTTCAAACTCGTATTCCCCTAAGATCAGCTTTTTATATTCTTCCTGAAACTCCTTTCTAATTCTCTGTTTTTCTTTCTCTGACAGCTCAATTACTTTTCCAACTTCCTTTCCCTCTTCCTTTGTTGACTGGACAGGGCTTCCATCCTTATAAACCCATTTTATCTTTGCACGAAATTCATAGGGCTTGTTTTGCTGTGCTATCTTTTTTAAATAATCAGCTAATTCCTCAGCATTCATAGTTGCAAATTTAAGCCAATCCAATTGTCCAGACCTAGCCAGCTCAAAGCCTTTTATAGAATTCATAATGGCCCTTATTTCGTACGCTAGAGCACCAATAAGAACACCGCCCTTTGGTCCAAATAAAACCGCTCCCAACAGACCAATACCTATATCTCCCTTCATGTCATCTGGTAATTTATTATATAGGGCAAAAATATCATCAAGGGCTCCCCCTGTTTTAACCATCTCTTTTGCTGTCTTGGCTATTCCAGTTGCCAGATCTCCAACGGCTTTCTGAGTTTCTTTATCTTTTAAAATATTTGTTAATTCTTCCAGGGCGGTTATTATGCTGTCCATGTATTCGCCAGTAGCCAGGGCAGTCTTAAAATCTGTCCATGCCTCTCTAAATTTATTAGTGGCCCTTACTGCTTCATCTATACTTCCAGAAAATTTTGTTTGAAGCGTCTGGGCAAACTTGGGCAAAAATTCCTCTGCTGTAATTTTCCCATCTTTTAGCATTTTATCCAATTCAGCAGTAGTCACGCCCATGGCCTCAGCTGCTAAATTAAAGGCACCTGGTAATCTTTCACCTAACTGCCCTCTTAGCTCTTCAGCTTGAACCTTACCTTTAGAAATCATCTGTGCAACAGCATTTAAAGCCCCCTTGACCTGTTCAGAACTAAGGCCAAGGGTTGCTCCTGCCTTTGCTATGCCAATAAAAATTTGTCTGGTTTTCTCCCCTTCCAGAGCAGACCCTTTTGCCGCTGCTATGAGTTGTTTGTAGGGTTCTAATAAGTCATAAAAATTTTGTCCCAGGGCATCAGCAGTTCTACGCAAAAACTCAAATTCTTTATCTGCTCCCTGCATTGAGCCCACAATCTCTGCAAAGGCCCTTTTGGTTGCTCTTAAGCTGGTGCCCATATCAAAAATTTGTTTGGAAAAAGCACCAATCCCCAGGGCAGCAAAGGCATTTTGCAGGGAAAAAACATGGTTCTTAATATTATTTAGTTCAATACCAATGCGCCTGCTGGCAGTACTAAAGACCTTACTTGCCTCATCCTTGGCACTAACTATTATCTGTGTATAGGCTGTACTCATCTTTTTCTTTTCCTATTTAAGGTCCAGACTTCCAGAGCCTGGATTTTCTCTAAATTTGCTCTGGTCATCTCTATATCCAGAGATTTTGCCACTTGATATAGGGCACTATAATCTAAACCAATTAAATCACCGCTTGGGGCAACTCTCCATTGGGTCTGCACCCTTATCCATAGTTCCCAGGCAGGATAATTGTCTGGCCACAAATCTGGACATCTTCCTTCACAAATAGAACAATCCAATTTTTTACCTGTTTGTTTTGCAGCCTTTTGACACGTCTGGCAGTAGTCTAATCCACCTCCTGTATACCACTGCCAGACGTCAATAAGTTTTTTATTGCCTCTGGCCCTCCAGCAGAATATCTGATTATGATCCCGGTTAGATAGGCAAGATCTGCAGCAGTCATTTCTTCTGGATTCATATCTGGATAAACCAGCTCTAAGATATTTTTTCTAAAGGTAAAAAGGGTAATTTCCCCACGTGTTAGTTGTTCCTGCCACTTTTCAACTAAATCCTGCTCTGGTGCCTTATAACTTTTTATCTGGATCTTTGCGCCAGAATCTGGAAGTTTAATTGTAGTCATCTATACCTCCTAATAAGATGCTTTTGTATTGGTTAAGGTTACCACAATGCTACTATCTTCTGAGGCATCTGAGAAATAGGCATTAAATGGAGCTGTATACTTTACTCCTGCTGGTCCAGATATTTCTATTCCTTCTCTAGCATACTTGAGCTCTGGAATTTTAAAGGTCAGAGAGTTTTCTCCATTAACAAAAGAGATCTCAAGGCTACTCTCTGTACCATTTATGGCCTTGTTTAAAAGCGAATCGTCTTCAAAAAGGGTAGTTATAGAACCAGATATGGACATTTGACCTTCAGGCAAACTAGCACGCCTACCCTCTCCACCTAGCACATATATGTTAGTATCCAGCCCAGCATTAATGTTTAAACTACCATCTGTCACATTACCTAAGACTACACCTCCTTCTTTTACGGAAGCCTGAAAATTATTGAATCTTAGCAGAGTAACAGAAGTTGCCGATGCGTCATATTCTGAACTAGAGAGCGTCTCATCAACTCCAACTAAATTTAAGGACATGGTAAGCTCCCCATCTCCACCAAAATTAAAGCTAAGCCCATTTATTTTTACCCCGTTATATTTCATATACCTGCCAATATCCGTAAAACCCTTTTCAATCACCATGCTAGGTTGTGTATCAGAGATTTTAAAAACATGGGTATATGTGCCATCTTGATTATCGGTTGTATCTGGAGCCCCAAATAGCCCTTTTAGCCAATAACCAGTTGCAATTGCATCTATGGGCACCTCAGCTGAGCCAGAGACATCTATATTGCCTAATATAGGCTCGGTTTTATCCCTTCGGCCTGTAAGTGTCCGTGTCTCATTCTGATTTTGCTTTGCGCTAAGGTTTAAAGTATTATAGGGCATGATTATCCCTGCCTTGGTTGAGGGATCCTGCCCAAAAGTGGTCTCAAAGTCTAAGACTAGACGTCCTTTAGACCCTTTTGCTTGCATTTTTTCTCCTCCGTTATTTTATAATGTTATTTCTGCCCCAATTACATTGGGGATAATAATTTCCAGATCTATCCCCCCTACAATCATGGGAAAATAACTAATAGGTTCTAAAATATAATTGCTGCGAGATAAGGAAACATTGTCAGAAAAGGACTTCAGTGCCTGCCATATAAGTTGTCCCATATTGTCTGCCTCATATACTCCCTGGTATTCCACCAGGTTGTCATTGGCATTTACTGTTTCATCCAAAATAGCCCAATCAACAAGTACCTTATATATATAATGGGATTGTTCCTGTCCTATTTCTGCGCCAGCAGAAGAAGGCCTTAAGATAATGAGTGGGCAATCTTTTTTGCCAGGTGGATTGCGATCATCTATGCCAATAAAAATTTTTGGAGAACTATTAAAAT
>JAMOPG010000224.1 GCA_027064715.1 Desulfobacterales bacterium | reverse complement strand
GGGAGAAATTAAATTAGAGAAAAATATGACTGAAAGTGAACTTTCCCTTTTAAAAGGTATGGAAATATTTGGAGTTGGAAAGGCCACGAGTTTTGGCTTTGGGAAGATTAAAGTTGAATTTGAGTAAAAGGAGGGTCTATGGAAATTGATAAGAAATTTATGGGATTAATTTTTGCATCACTTGTTCATGACGTTGGGAAATTTATACAAAAAACTAATTTAAAAAGTAAATATAAGTCAGATAGAGAAGAGTATATTTGTCCTAAAGATGGGGATGGAATATTTCTTACTCATAAACATGTTTCCTACACCGATGGTTTTTTGTCAAAATTAGATAAAGAATTGTCTAAAGAAGGCCTTAGACATCTTTTTGAAGATGTTCCATATAAGGCTTCTTTTCATCATATAAGAAATCCATCAGATCCACTTGAAATTATTATTCAAAAGGCAGATCACTATTCTTCTGGAAGCGATAGAAGCAAAAAAGAGAATGAAGAAGAGGGAAAATGGTATGAAGTGCCTTTAATTTCAATTCTTTCAGAAGTTAATTTGTCCGAAGGTAGATCTCTTAATTATAAAAAAATTTCACTTAATCCTCTTACTCCTGAAAATTTCATTTCTTCAATTAAAGGAGAAGATTTTAAGCTTACAAAGGATGCATACTCAGAATTTTGGTTGGAATTTGAAAGGGAATTTTTGAAGTTGATTGGAAAATTTTATAGAAGCAATCCTTCTACTCCAGAAAGTTATTTCATATTTTTTAGATCTTTAAACAGTTTGTTGGAAAAATACTGGTGGTGTATCCCCTCTACTGTGAAGGATATGTCAGATATTAGTTTATATGATCACAGTTTTACTACTGCAGGAATAGCGAGTGTTATGTACAAATATCATATGGAAACTAATACAATAAATGATGGAAGGAAAATAGAGAATAATTCTTTAAAGAAATTTCTTTTAATTTCTGGAGATATAAGTGGAATACAAAATTACATTTTCAATATAAAGAAATCCTCTTTTGCTGCAAAGACCCTAAGGGCCAGATCATTTCAAATACAGGTTTTAATGGAGAATATTTCTGGATATATACTAAGAAAATTCGCTTTGCCTGTATTTTGTAGAATTTTAAACGCAGCTGGAAGATTTCAAATATTATTACCAAATACTAAAAAAGTGAAGGAAGAATTAAAAAAGATAAAAGTAGAAGTAGAAAAATCTTTTAAAGAACAATTTTTTGGAGAACTAACATTTAATATTTCAGAACCTGTTGAATTTGCGGGTGAAGATTTTAAATTGGATAGATTTCAACATAAAGTTTTAGATAAATTACATGAAAAAATTGAAGTTGCTAAAATGAAGAAGTTATCTACAGTATTACTTTCTAATGAAGACTTTATTCTGGACCATGAATACAAAGATTTTACTTCCGATCAAGGTCTCTGTCCTCTTTGTGAAAAACATCCAATTACAACTACAAAAAATGATATCAGGGTTTGTAAATTCTGCAGTTGCATTGTAGATATAGGGACGAGATTACCTAAAGCAAAATATATTCTTTGGGATTATGATAACTTTATGTCATTTCCAAATTTCAGGGAAAAAATAGATAACAATAATGGGGAGAATAACTTTTCAGTTCAAATTTCTAAAATAAATGAGGTTAAAGTGCCCTTTAGTAGGTTTTCTTCACCGTTTTATGTGCCAATGCATGATGAAGATGTGTTAACTTTTGAAGATCTCTCGAAAAACTCAGAGGGTGTTAGATATTTAGCTATGTTTAAAGCCGATTTAGATAATCTTGGACTTATTTTTCTATCAGGTTTAGGAGAAAAGAAATCCATTTCAAGAATTGCAGCGTTAAGTAGAGTTATTCATTTTTTCTTTAGTGAATATTTAACACATTTTGTTAAAGAAAATTTTCCAAATTTATACGTAATTTTTTCAGGAGGTGATGATGTATGTTTAGTCGGTCCGTGGGATGAAGTAATAGATTTTTCTAATAGTTTTTATAAAGAGTTTCAAAAATTTACTGGTAATAACAATTCAATAACTTTGTCTGCAGGAATTACGCTTTTTCATCACAATTACCCTATTTATAATGTTGCAGAAGAATCTGAAAATGCCCTTAAAAAGGCTAAAGATTCGTCTCCATCTAAAAATGCTGTTACTATTTTTAACATTACCTGTAGTTGGGATACTTTTAAGAGGGAGTTAAATTTTGGGAAGAAACTTACGGAAAAATTAAGAAAGGAGGTGATAACCAGGGGAATGTTATATAGACTTCTTAAATATGCAAAAATGAAGGAAAATGTTGAAAAAGAAGGAAAGTATGTTGATGCCATTTGGAGATCAAAACTTTACTATGATGTTGCCAGAAATTTAAAAGTCCCAAAAAACGAAGAAGTAAGTGAGAAAGAGAATTTATTAATTGAATTTAATCATTTGCTGTCAGAAAAGGAAGGAAAAGTTGCGGTTTCGTATGCAATTTATAAAACAAGAGACTAAAAAAGGAGGATTTTATGCCAGAGTATTTTAAGGACAAAGAAAATTTTATTTTGATCCCCAATTTGCTTGATAACAAGGCAAAGGAAGAAGCTGAAAAGTTGAAAAATATAAATAAAAATAAATTACGTCAATTTTATCACGAGATAAAAAATTTAGAAAAAAGCCTTGAACATCAGGATTGGGAATTTGTTAAGCCATTTGTGAAAATGGTTAAAGCAAAAATTTATTATGCTTATGGAAGAGACAGCAAATTGGAAAGTTTAAGAAACTTTTTAGAATCAAACATCAATCAAATTAATGACGAAAAAGATTTTAGAGCTTTTTGTAAATTTTTTGAGGCAGTTTTAGGGTTTATTTATGGATTAAAAGAAGAAAATAATAATAGAAGAGGTAGGAGGTAAAAATGGCTTTAGAGATTAAAACTATTAAAGGAGAAATAGAAATTGTGAGTGGTTTGCATATCGGTGGGAATAAAGATACTCTTGAGATAGGAGGAATAGATAATCCAGTTATCAAAGATCCAATAACTGGTTATCCTTACATACCAGGTTCTTCTTTAAAAGGAAAGTTAAGAAGTTTACTTGAGTGGTATATTGGTAGGCCATTTGAAATTTTGCAAGCAAAACAGAAGGAAAATAAAAAAAGAATGGAAAGAGGAGAAAGAAATTTTTTAGATGAAAGTGTAGGTCCTTGTAATTGTGGCCAATGTATTGTTTGTCGGCTTTTTGGAAGTACGAATGAAAATGCAAAACACCCAACTTCTATTGTTGTGAGGGATTGTTTTATAACTGATGAAACACAAAAAAGAATTTCCGAAGAGCATTTAAACTATCTGGAAGAAAAAGTTGAGAATTCAATAGACAGGATTAAAGGAAAAGCAACAAATCCAAGACACACGGAAAGGGTTGCTCCAAAAGTTAAATTTTCCTTTGAGATAAACTATAAAATTTTTGATAAAAAGGAAAAAGAAGAATTTAAAAATGCGATCGCAACATCACTTGCACTATTAGAAAAAGATTATCTTGGTGGAAATGGTTCAAGAGGATATGGAAGAATAAAATTCTTAAACGTTAGGGATGAAAATGGAGAAGAATTTAAAATAGAAATAAAAGAACTTAATAAAGAAAATTCATAAAAATAGGGGATAAAATTATGAGAGTTTTTAAACTATCTTTCCAAATATTATCTCCTTTAATGACACCTTTAATGGCAGATACTTTATGGGGAATAATTTGTTGGGGGATAAGATACTTTGATGGGGAAAAAGCACTAAAGGGTTTTTTGAGTGCATATGAAACAAGTTCTCCTCCACTAATCTTATCTGATCCATTTCCTTCTGGATATTTACCTGTACCAAAACTTAAACCTGTTACCAAAGAAAAGATGTCAAAAGAAGAGTATGGTAAAATAAAAAAAATTAAAAAAATAGAATTTATTAAAGCTAAGTATTTCTTTGATAAAGTTCCAATTAATTATTCTATATTAGAAGAAAGTATAGAAAATCAAAAGAATTTGAAAACACAAGCAAGACTACATAATGTTGTAGATAGATTGACTAATACAGTAAAAGAAAATAGCCTGTATGAGAAAGTTGAACTTTGGTATAGGAAAAAATCAATTTTTGACGTTTATATTTTATCGTCAATTTCTAAAGATGAAATAGTAAGAATTTTTCTTAATGCTTTTCTTATTGGATATGGTGCTGATACTTCTTTGGGAAAAGGACATTTACAATTTGTTTCCATTGATGAAGGGGTAATTTTTCCATCTTTCCCTGAAAATGAAATAGTTAGAGGAATGGCGTTAGCATCTTTTATACCTTCTCCTAGAGATAAATTTGATCAAATTTTGTATTCTTTAAAAACAAAATATGGAAAATTGGGAGGAGAATTTGCTATTAAAGGGAATCCATTTAAGAAACCACTTTTAATGTATCAAAGTGGTGCAACATTTTCCTCATCTGGAAGAGTATCTTTTGTGGGGACTTTAGTCTCAAATGTTCATTCTTCCTATTCTTTTGTTAAACATTATGCTTTAGCACCAGTTATTTATTTTAAAGAAGGAGAAGAAAATGTTATATAAAGTAAAAGTAACTCCTTTAACGAATATCCATGTGGGGACTGGAAATGAATTATCACAATATGACTTTATTGTTCTTGGATATGAAGATAATAAATATTTTGTTAGGTTTGATTTTTTCAAATTCATGAAATCTTTATCTCGAGATAAATTAAATTGGTTTATGAAGTTATTGGAGTGGAACAATGTTGAAGAATTAAAAAGATTTGTTGAAAGAAATATAATGGACAAAGCAGTACTATACAAGGTTAGATTAAATCGCAATTTTGATTTAAGTAAAAAAATTTATGAATTGCCAAGAAATCCATTTACGCAAGAACCTTATATTCCAGGATCTTCTATAAAGGGAGCAATAAGGACATCTATTATGTATTATTTAAACAAAAAGTTTTATGAAAATAAAAGTTTTATACATGATGTAAAAAGAGGTAGAGATTATGAAGCTATAATCGCTGATTACGGTTTCGTGAAAGAGAAGCGTTTCTATGATCGTAGACAAAAGAGGGAAGTAGAGAAAAAAATTGTAGTTCAAAATATAGAAAGGGATCCATTTAGATTGATTTCTTTAAGTGATGCTATTTTTCCTGTTGGGAGTGAAACAATTAATAAAGCGTTGTATTTCCATAAGTTTAAGAAAAAAGAAGAAACTAAGGAGGTTTATTTAGAAACGATAAAGGGATGTTTTATAGAGAACAAAGAGTTTCAAACTGAAATTAATTTTGCTGTTAATGATAACTTTTTAAAATTAGAAGGTAAATATATCCCACGCTTTTGTTTTAACCTTAATGAAATTACAAAAATGTGTAATACTTTTTATTATCAGAAATTTATTGAAAAGAAAGCACTTTATAAAAATGTTTTGAGAGGTTTTTATAAGGAAGAAATATTTGAAAAAATTGAGAGTAGATTTAAGGAAATTCTAAAATTTAATGAAAGTGATGCTTCTATAAAGAAATGTATTGTACGCCTTGGGAGATTTTCTCAAATAGAGAACTATTTACTAAAAAATGATAATGTAGAAAGGAAAACAAGAAGGATAGATAATTCTGGATACCCTTTTGGATTTTTAGAATTGAGTTTTAGAGAATTTTAATTGTTTTTTAAGGAGTAAATAAAATATGCCAAAACAGTACATATCCTTTTTAGGTACAAATGACTATTTGCCCTGCAATTATTTTTTTGACGAAGAAATGGTTAAAAATGTTAAATTTGTTCAGACTGC
>JAMOPG010000223.1 GCA_027064715.1 Desulfobacterales bacterium | reverse complement strand
CTGGTGTAATATATTCAGATTTTCCCGTTTAATTCTCCTGTTTGATATGCCGTTCTGTTGAATAATTTGCTCCATCAATCTGCTCTACCTCATGCTCTAACTTCATAAAACAAAAGGTAGAACTCCCTGCTTCGATTTTTTTGACTTATGACATCACAAAATCCTATAATACCAGTACTGGTTTAAAATTTCTTTTGCTATCTTTAGCATCATCTTCTGAGGAAAAGCGAATGTTAAAATACCAGTAATAACAACCAGTTACAACAAAAGCTGGAAAGGAGTTTAAAATGGCTATTCATGCCACATCATCTAAAATCCCACCCTCCCGTCTCAACAAAGGAATCTACTGGACCAGAGCATGGACTCTGGTCAACCGGCTGCACTCCAGTCTCAGATGCCTGCATCAACTGCTGGCTTACCATGATGAACAAAAGATTCCACAGACATACCAGCTCCGTATCTTTCAATACCCGAAATCTCAATCTTCCTCTTACAGTCTCCAAACCCTCTGTATTCTGCATCTGGTCCGATCTTTTCCATGAAAAAATATCCATTGATTCCATCACTTCAGCTTTTCAAATAATGCTCCAGTGTCCTCATCACATCTTCCTTACCCTCACCAAAAGACCTCACAGAATCAAACCTTCGATTGACTCCCTGGCCAGATCTGAAATCATTGATCCCTCATCTCCACCACCCAACATCTGGCTTGGTACCACAATAGAACATCAAAAATACATGGATCGTCTTGATATACTCATCGATTCTGCTCCTTATTTCAATAAACTTCTCTCACTTGAGCCACTATTATCACCCCTGTCCTTTAATCCTGATCTTCTGGCACAGATACAATGGATTGTTGTGGGAGCAGAATCAGGTCCCAGAGCACGCCCTACGTCTAATGAATGGATCGTTTCTATAATAAATCAGGCCAGAGAAGTGAATGTCAAAGTGTTTGTTAAACAGATTCACCATAACAGAAAAATTCACCATAACAGAAAAAACAAAAAGCCAGAGCTTCTGAAGTCTCTAAAGCAATTTCCTCCAGAACTCCGTATAAGAGAACTGCCAGAATCGTTTCTTTAGAGTACAAAATTTTTTACCAGAAAACCCATGTTTTTAAACATGAGATGAATGGTAAGTAAATCTTTTTCAGTAATATTCTTATGAAATGAGCTTTGAGATACCCCGATTTATGGGGACGGGTGGGGGCCACCCCTGCATGGGTAACCTGTGAGTGGAATAAACACTTATGGTTATCCCATGCTAAATCCCTGAGATACGTATCCACTATGGGGTACGCATCTCAGGTCCTTCAGGTCATTACATAGGCCTGAAGAATCCCACGACTGAAGTCGTGGGAGAAGTCAAAGTAAGGTTCTTCAATAACAAAATTTTTAGCCACAAACCCAGACTGTAGATAAACATATACCCTATCACCCAGGAAAAATCTAATTTTATCAGTTTTTTTAATGCATTTATAGTCTTCTCCAGCTGTAGGATTAACACAAGCCCCTGGACAATACTTGTCCACTCTAATTGCATCAGCACAACCCCAACCATAAACATAAATGTTTAAACCCAGAAGCAGAAAAAATGAAAGTACCATAAATACAAAGTTTCTGGTTAAATATTTCATCTCTAGCCTTCTCCCCCTGCTAAAGCACGCAGCTTCCTGTTTCATTAAGGGAACTTATCCCGTCTGTATGAATACAGCCAGGACAGAGGTTCTCCTCACCACAGACGTTACTTCCCACTGGTCCACCAGTAGGACAGTTTTATGAAGTCTTTCGAAAGCAAGATAAAAAAATCAATTCAATTTACATATTATATCAGTAAAGTTATTAAACTTTACATCAAATTCTTCCTGAAAAACTTTTTTGGCAGCTTTCGATATCTTTTTTCGGATTTCATCATCCGGAGGACCAAAAACATGTCCACGCCATAAATGTTCAATATAATTTTCTGCCCAGTCATCTACTTTAAAAATTTTACTAAGGGGCACAAACTCGTTTTCACTCTTTTTAATAAAAGTACGATCAGCTATTCCTCTGGGTGGAGGAGAAGGTAAATCAACCCATATATCTTCCTTATCACACGGTTTTCCTGCTTCTATCCAGATCTTTTCTGCCAGATTTCTTAGATAAGGATCTCTATCTCTTTCATTTACAGCATATTTCTTTATAACAGAATAACCAGAAGTGGTAGATTTTGAAATAACCAGGGCACGCTTAAGTAAACGCCTGTATAACATATTATGTAAAATCTTATGAGCCCGAGGTTCGACATCTGCATAATTAAAAAAATTATAGTCTGTTAACCATAAAAAATCTGTTGCTCTGGAAAAAGAGCACTTATTATTAAAGTTCAATTCCTCTCCGCGAGCAAAAATACAAAAACTTTTAAACATACAATCCAGAGCTCTGACCTTATGATGATGATAAACAGATGAAAACAATACCATTTTTGCAAAAAGAATCTGCTGTAAAGGACCAATACTGTTTGCAGGTACTGTTAAAGTTTTTATTTTTCCTTTCGAATTAATAACACTCAAATCAATATCATTTATTTGTAAAGAATACCAGAGACGGTCCAAATCTACTTTTAACGGCAATCCAGAAAAATGTCCATCTCTAAAAATATAATCCAGTTTATCTGCATCAAACGGTCCATTAATAATACTTTGAACAAATAATTTCAGAGGATCCCCTATCTGTCCTACAATAATTTTTGCAATTAGATCCACATCGATACTTGTCTGGTTATAATCATCTCTGATTCTGGTATCAAAAAAATTACGAAATGTCTTGGATGTTATAATAAGACAAGATAATAACTCATGAGGAGTCCAGCCAGAAAAAGGAGATTCTGGATGATATAGTAATATTTTAAAATCATCACAGTAACGATAGAATTCTTCGGAAGTATGGCTGAAAGGTCCATGTCCCACATCATGTAACAAAGCGGCGAGTCTGATTGTATCTTCATAAGGCTGAATCATTTCTTGATATTTAGGCTCTCTTTTTAAAGCTTCAATCATTTTAGACGCCTGAGAAAGAACTCCCAAGGTATGTTCAAATCTGGTATGTAGTGAGGAAGGATATATTAAATAAGTAAAACCAGTTTGTTTTATTTGTCGTAACCTTTGTAATAGTGGAGTGTCCAAAATAACCAGCTCATGGGGTTTAATATATTGAGTCCCCCATAAAGCATCATGTATTACCTTACCTTCCTTATAAAAAGGAATTTGTTTTACATATTCATCTTCTAAATATTTCTGAACAAATTCATCAACTTTATCCTTTACACTTTCTATTGTCTTTTTTATCTTCTCCGGATATTGATTGTTATCAACATAAAAAACATCAAAGACATCAGACATGGAGCAAATCCAGAAATATTTAAAAAAATCAATAATTGGTAAAACAAAAACGAAGCTTAAAGAGTCTCTTCAAGTTCTCTTGCTATATTTTCGAAATCCTGTTCAAATTGCCCTAAACGATCCTTCAACTTTTTATCCCAGAATAGATCTATCTTTTCTTTTTTAATCTTAAAGCGATCAAAGGAAGGATTTATTTTCCCTAGAAAATCCGGCTGAAGACTATAAAGAGCCTCGTCTAGCATCTGGGATTCTGGAAATATAATATCATTTTTAAAAACAATATTTTTTAAAATATCATACTTATCTCTTAATTTTTTAAAAGCCAGATGAATAGCTCTGCGATCATTAACAAATTCATCATTCTTAAACTTACGAAAAATACCTATCAATATATCACACAGACCTGGAATTTCCACCTTCATAAAATCCCTCCTTTATTTCCAGCAAGTCTGGAACAAATTTATCAAATTTCTGTTAATAATCAAATTCAGGCTCAAACCCCGAAGACCTGATTCTCCATAAGTAATTATAATAAATTCTATCAATGTTTCAAGGAAAAATATGTGTTCCTTCAACAACCAACATTTTCTCTATTGATTTCCCGATAAAAACTTTCTATCAATCTTATTATTGGTCATCTTATACCAATTGCTTATGAAAAAGACATATTGCATCATGCAAACATTTCAATTCTACTTTTCTTTTTGATATGACTTTGTTGTAAACAGTTGGTATTATATCCCCTGTTTAGGTTGTGTCAACAATTTTGTGTAAAAATTTTATTAACATTTTTCAGGTTAATTAAAGAATCTCACATTATCCCTATAGGGTGAGATTGTCAGTATAACTCTATTTTAAAGCTTATAAAAGAAAGTAACAAACAGCACTTCTCTCTCCTCCTATTTCATAGCCAGAAATGTTACGTCTGTATAGTTGCTTTCACGTAATTGGTCCCATAAACCCACTTGATTCATCAGAAAATTCACTAAACTCCTATCCTGGAAAAAACATCTCAGCCTCCTTTCCATAAAACATGAAACATAATAAAATAAAAAGGGAGAAAAGCATGTATATACGATATGGAAAAGAAATTCCCGGCTTTCTCTACATAAATCGTATCAACAGCAAACTCCTAGTCATATCAGCAGGTTCAGGGAATCCTTTTGAATTCATTGACGTCCTCAACAAAGCCATTGCAGCTTCTGCAAGTAAAATAAAATCTAAAGTCGTGGAAGTTTATCTGGACCTTCTATCCTGTCTTGGTGATAGATCAAATAGATTTGCTAAAATGATCTATAATCAGAATACCAGACAGATTGATCCGTTTTCTTTGAAAAATATTAAAAAAGAAACACTCCCCTGATGACATTAAAAAAGAACTAAAAAAATTCTATAAACAAAACCAGAACCTTCTTTCAGTTATAAAAAACTCTATACTTTCCAGCAAGGAAATACAAAAAGTTAAAACCAATCCTGTATGATATTCCCTCTGGTATCTCTGGTTTTATACTGTTACCAACTCTGAAACGCATATCCGCTACAAAGCATACATTTTAAACATTCTGGAGCAGGTTTCTTGAGTGGCAATCCAGCACAACATGATGATGAGAATAAAGTAGCCAAAGCCAATCCTTTTGGTGGAAAATATTTGTTTAGATATGACGAAGAAAATGGAAAAAACTACATCCTTGTAGAAAAAGTACCAGGAGATATTGCTTTATCTCTGGATCAGAAATATGATGACGGAGATTACAGCACAGGAAGCATTAGAACTGATAATGGAAACGGTTATGATGCTGCCACTGTTGATCAAAAGTGGTATGTGTTTTAATCTCACCTTAACCAATAGAAAAAACTAAATCACCTTGTTCTATCTTTACATATAAGGCTCCACTTTATATAAGGTGGAGCCTTATATTTTTGCTCTCCAAATATTTCCCCGTTTTTACAATTCTTCTCCTTTTCTACAATTCTTTTTCTGCATCCCTCTATCTAACTACCTATACCTGACCACACAACTTATCTGATCTGTCTTCTTCAATGCTTCTTTCAACACAACGTTTCTTTCAACACACCATACATACCCTATCACAGCTTCTCTCTTACCCCCTGGTGAAAATCTCAATCCAACAAAAAATCTCAATCAATCCAATAATCCAATCATCAATAAAAAGGAGGTTAATAAAAATGAGCAAAAACAAAATTCTCCAGGAAATCAAAGCTCTTTCTCTGTCTGAAGAAAAGATTAGAATTCACCATTCCTTACTTGAACTTGCAAAAAATTTCTTTGCCAACAAAGTCAATAAAAATGGAAACGGAAATTCCAGTAATAATAAACATAAACCATTCAGAGCTCTCACATTACCAGGAATATCCTGGATATTTGAAAGAGATCTTTTATTGACCTTCCCAACCATCTCCATCACTGCTCTGGAAAAAAA
>JAMOPG010000222.1 GCA_027064715.1 Desulfobacterales bacterium | reverse complement strand
GACATGTAATTTGAGTTTTCAAGGACACACCTCCTTAAAAGGATTTTGATGAATTATATTCTTAATTTTTTTCTCAGTCCACAACATATTTGCCTTTTTATAATTTTTAGAACATAATTTTTTTTTTCATGCAAATTTTTCAAAACAAGATCAAGCTATTTTGAGGACAGGTAAAAATGAAGATCTTTTTGGTTGGTGGATGTGTTAGGGACGAACTTTTAGGGATTAAGTCAAAGGATAGAGATTTTGTGGTGTTTGATGCAACAGAGGAAGAATTTTTAAAAAGGTTTCCCAAGGCGAAAAAGGTTGGGAAAAAGATCCCTGTTTATATGGTTGGAAGAGATGAATATACTATTTCAGAATTTAAGAATATATATGAAGATTTACAATCCAGGGATCTCACTATAAATGCTATTGCAAAGGATAGAAAGGGCAATATTTATGCCCATGAAAAGGCGATTGAAGATCTAAAAAACAGGGTTTTAAGGGCTATTTCATATGAGAATTTTGTAGCAGATCCTCTGCGAGTCTTTAGGGCAGCCAGGTTCTCTGCAGAATTTCCAGATTTTAAAGTCCATGATAAATTAAAGGAAATTCTAAGAAAGGTTGGTGGAAATAGAGAGCTGTTATCTAAAATTTCTAAGGAAAGGGTTGCTGTGGAAACGCAAAAGGCCATTAGTGCCAGAAAGCCTTCTAATTTTTTCTCCCTTTTAATAGAAACTAATGCATTGGGATTCTGGTTTGAAGAGCTTAAGTTTTTAGCCTCAAAAAAAAGGTGGTTAGATTTAATGGATAATTTTTCTGGGAAAAAAGAAAGGGTATGGCTTAGCTTATGTTATGGATTTTGGGAAAATATAAAGGATAAAATAGAGACAAAAAAACATTTATTAAACATGACTAAAAGGATCGGAATGCCCAATCGTTACGTGACTTACGGAAGATATTTTTTTGATTATTATGAGAAGGCCATAGATATTTTTTCTAAAGATGCATCTATTATCAGGGATGTGGTTTTAACTTTAAAGAAAAAGAATATGTTGGATGATTTTTTTTCTGTATTAGAAATAGCCACTGGGCAAAGATATCTTTTTCATTTAAATGAATTGGCAGAAAAAGTAACTTCTATTAAACTTCCTGAAAAATACAGAGGACTTGGTAAAAAATCTGGCGAAATTTTAAAAAAACTACAGGAGAAAGAGATTTATAAGTGGTTAAATTCAAAGTAGATGTTGATAACATACAGATAGATAGATTTTTGAAAACAAAGTTAAATATAGGCATGAGACAAATAAAAAGGCTTTTCAAAGATAAAAGAATATTTATAAACAATAAACCATGTAACAAAAGGATACATATATTAAAAAAAGGGGATATAGTAACTATAAAAAATTACTCTCAGGAAGTAGATATTGATCTTGATCTAAAAATAATTAAAGGCAATGATCAAATCTTTGCTGTTTTTAAACCACCTAATTTTCACACTGTATCTGGAAAGTCTGCTGTGAATATGGAGTATATTTTATCAGAAAGGATCAATAAAAGGATTTATTTATTAAACAGGCTAGATTATCTAACAAGTGGGCTTATACTATTTTGCTTTTCAGATGAGGTAGTTAAAAATTACAAGGAAATGCAAGATAGGGGCCTAATTGAAAAAAGATATTTGGCATTGGTTAATGGTAAAATATCAGATAAGGTTTTGATAAAAAATTTTATTGATGATAAGAAAAGAAAAAAAGTAAGGACATTTGACTATTATGATAAAGACAAGTTGCGATATACGTATATAATTCCCAAAAAGTATTTTGAAAAGCATAACCACACATTAGTTGAGGCAAGGATATTTAAGGGAAAAAGACATCAAATAAGGGCGCATTTGTCATATATTGGGCATCCGATTGTAGGAGATCCTTTGTATGGCAATAGAGAGATATGTTCCACAAGGATGTTTTTACATCATTATATGGTCATTTCTCCAGATTTTGTTTTAAAGATAGATAAGAATTTTGGGTAAAGGTAAGTCAAATGGAAAAGGTTCATTTTGTATGTGAAAAAGAAGATAGATTGGATAAAGTTCTATATAGATATTTTGAACAAAGAGGATATTCAAGAAACAACATTAAAGAATTTATTAAAAAGGGTTTTGTTGTATTAAATGATAAAATTGTATCAAAGGCTTCCACAAAGGTTTTATATGGAGATAAAATTGAAGTTGTTATTCCTAAAGATAAAGGTATTGAACCTATTGAAGGAGATTTAGATGTTATATATGAAGATGAATATTTATTAGTGATTAATAAACCTCCAAATCTAACAACTCATCCAGCTCCATCATGCAAAGAACCAACTTTGGTCAATATACTCATTAAAAGATATCCAGAATTAAAAACATTGGATAAAGAAAGACCTGGAATAGTACATAGACTTGATAAAGATACAAGTGGACTTATGATAATTGCCAAAAACAAAGATGTACAAGAAAAATTAAAATCTATGTTCCAAAAAAGGGAAATAAAAAAGAAGTATATAGTTCTTGTACATAATATTTTAAGGGAAAGACAGGGAGAGATAAATGTATTAATGGATAGAGATCATATATCTAGGACAAAGATGAAGGTTTATAAAGATAGGGGAAGAGAATCTATTACAAGATATAAAGTCATAACAGATGACTTAAACTATAATGTATCTTTGGTAGAAGCAGAGCTTTTAACTGGTAGGACTCACCAGATAAGGGTGCATTTTTCTCATATAGGACATCCTGTGGTTGGTGATAAATTATATGGTAGGCCAAAGAAAATAGATAATCTAATAATCAAAAAACTTGCAAAAAGACAGATGCTACATTCATGGTACCTTGATTTTATCCATCCAGTGACTAAAAAGAGGCTTTGTTTTAAAGTGCCTGTACCTGAAGACTTTTTTAGAGTGATTCTATATATTTCTAAAAAAAGACCAATGTGTGTGGCAGTAACTGGGGGAGTTGGATGCGGTAAATCAAAGGTAAGTGAGCTGTTATCAAAAGGTGGATATCCCCTTTGGAGTGCTGATCAAGCAGTAGAGGAGCTATATAAGGCTGGGGGGGCTGGGTTTGAGCATATAAGGTTAAATTTTGGCGATAAATACATTGACCCGCAAAAGGGATGTATCAACAAGAAGAAGCTATTTGAGACAATGTCTCAAGATCAATATTTTAGACAGCAGGTGGAGAGGATAATACACCCATTGGTGTTTGAGCATATGGTGAATTTCATTGAAATGAATAAATCCAAGAATATGGTTATATTAGAGATTCCATTGTTAGTGGAGGCTGGGTGGACAAAAGAGAACTATAGAGGCATGTTTGATATAATAGTAGGCATATTTTGTGCTGAAAATGTAAGAAACAATAGATTAAAAGAGATTAGGGGTTGGAATGAAGAAAAGATAAAACAAACAATAAAATGGCAGGCATCTCAAAGGGAAAGAGTTATGGTTTGTGATATAATTATTGACAATTCAAAATCTTTAGATGAGCTTCAAAAAAAGGTTGCCACTATTAAGATTTTACTTAGGAAATTGAGAATCAAAAGGTTGTTTAAAAAACTAACCAAGTTAAGGGAGTTGGGGATAATAGATTGGGTATATAAAAATGAGATTTCTCTAACTAAGTGATGGAAATAGATTTTTAAAAACTGGAGGGTTGGTTATGTTGCATATAGAAGACCTGTATGTGGAGGTAGGTGGTAACGAGGTCCTAAAGGGAGTAAACCTGTCCATAAAAAAAAATGAGACATTTATCCTCTTTGGGCCAAATGGATCAGGTAAGACAACGTTGCTTATGACTATAATGGGCTTTTCAAATTATAAAGTAACAAGTGGTAGGATCATATTTAGAGATGTAGATATCACCTATCTGCCAATTTATGAAAGAGCAAGGCTAGGCATAGGGATGTCTTTTCAACGACCCCCTACTATTAATGGCTTAAAGACAAAGGATCTAGTTAGGTTGTGTGCAAGGGGAAGAGATATTAATGTGGAAGAGATGGCTAAACGAGTTAATATGGTGGAATTTTTAGAAAGGGATATAAATGCTGGATTCTCAGGAGGAGAGATAAAGAGGTCAGAGCTTCTCCAATTAATGGCTCAACAACCCAAGTTGTTATTATTTGATGAACCTGAATCTGGGGTGGATGTGGAAAACATGGTCCTTATTGGGGATATTGTAAAAGAACTATTAGGGCAAAAATTGACTCCAATCAATGGTATGTCAATGAAGGAACAAAAGCAAAAAAGAGAAGTCTCAGGACTAATAATAACCCATACTGGATATATTTTAGATTATATTAATGCTGATAGGGGCATGGTGATGTATGAAGGGAGACTTTGCTGTGAAGCAAGGCCAAGGGATATTCTGGAACACATAAGAAAATATGGATATAAGGAGTGTATGAAATGCCTAATATAAAAGACGATATAAACTTAAATGAATTTTTATTGGACGGTGCAGAGTCTGAAACAATAGAAGATTTAAGGAAGATTGATGAAAAAGATAAAAAACATCTTTTGATGGCTGGAATAGATGTGGAGGAGAAAGAGAGAAGCGGTACATTTTTACATGTAAATCATTCAAAGGCACATTGTAAGACGTGTGTGTCTGATGTGGAGATCTTAGATATAAAAGAGGCTTTAGAAAAATATGATAGTCTGAAAGATTATTATTGGAAGGCAGTAGATCCCAACACAGATAAATATACAAAGGCAATTTATGAAAAATTGCATGGCGGATATTTTATTAGAACCAAAAAAGGTGCAAAAATAGAAAATCCAGTGCAGTCCTGTCTATTTATTAAAGGCAATAAAGTTGGTCAAAATGTCCATAACATCATAATAGTGGAAGAAGATTCAGAAGTACATATTATTACTGGATGTGCTGTTGCCCATGATGTGCGAGCTGCACTCCATATTGGAGTATCTGAAGTATATATCAAGAAAGGTGGAAAATTGACCTTTACCATGATCCATAATTGGGGACCTGAGGTGTATGTGAGGCCTAGATCTGTGATAGTAGTGGAAGAGGGCGGTATATTTATAAACAACTACATCTTGATAAAAGAAGCAAAAAATGTGCAGCTCTATCCCACTGTGTATCTAAATGGTAAAGGTGCAGTGAGCAGGTCTAATTCTATTTTAGTTGCTCCTGAAGGTTCTTATCTCAATGTGGGTAGTAGGATGATATTAAATGCTCCAGACACAAGGGCAGAGATTATTTCCAGGGCAATAACCACAGGAGGAACTGTAGTTGCTCCTGGACATATCCAGGCTAATGCAGTCCCTGCAAAGGGACATCTAGAGTGTAAGGGACTTATTTTAAAAGATGGTGTTATACACGCTATCCCTGAATTAGAAGGAACTGTGGCTGGAGTTGAATTGTCACATGAGGCTGCAGTGGGAAAAGTGGCTCAAGAGGAGATAGAATATTTGATGGCAAGGGGGCTTGATGAAGAGGAGGCCACCTCTACAATTGTTAGGGGATTTTTAAATGTGGACATTATGGGACTTCCTCCACAGTTGCAACACGCAGTAGATGAGATAATTGAAGAAGCAAGTGAAGATATGTTTTAGGCGCCTGGTAAATAAAAAATTGATAGAAGTTAAAAAGGAGGCTAATTGGCCTCCTTTTTTTATTTCCTTTCATATAGATTTATAAATATAAATTCCACGCGTCTGTTTTCAGCAAATCTCGGTGAGGGGTAAATTAGTCAACGCTTAAAAATTATATAATTCATTGAAAATACTTGATAACTTGGTTTAATTAATGTAATATAATCTACCAGAAAAGGCTAAAAATCTGTAAAAAACTGGTC
>JAMOPG010000221.1 GCA_027064715.1 Desulfobacterales bacterium | reverse complement strand
AAAATTAAATCTCCTTTCTGTCCCTATTCACAAAGACCTTTTCCATGGGCAGCCCTAATTTTGATGCATACCTTAGTTTTTGGCTCTCTCATCTAAAACCTTATCTATTTTTTGATCCTTGGCTTCGCTTTTTGAAGACCTTGAAACAGTAAAGATATTTTTTAATCTGTAAAATCTAGTGATTTCTGGATAGAGCTCCACTTGTTCTCTTATCTTATCCACAACATTCATAGAGATAAATTGTGCAGCCATTTTTATGGCCTGACATATGGACTTAGAAGAAGAGCTACCATGACACACAATTACACAACCTTTTAACCCCAACAGAGGAGCACCTCCATATTCTTCATAATCATATCGTCTCATAATCCTTTTAAAGGCACCTTTGGCTAAAAAACCCCCTATTCTGCACAATAATCCTTTGCTTAACTCACGCCTCATGGCCCTTGTAATGGCCTTTCCAAATCCTTCACAAAGTTTAAGGGCTATATTTCCTACAAACCCATCACAAACAGCTATATTTACTCTATCAGTAAATAGATCTCTACCCTCTATATTTCCAATAAAATTTAATGACGTCTTTTTTAGAAGCAAGTAGGCTTCATTAATCTCTGCTGTGCCTTTTCCCTGCTCCTCTCCTATGTTTAGAAGGCCTACTGGTGGATTTTCAATATTCAACACACTCTTTGCAAATATATCAGCCATAATTGCAAATTGTACAAGGTGTCTTGGTTTAGTATCAATGTTTGCCCCAACATCAACAAGTATCAAAGGAAGACCCTCTCTAGGAATTACTGAAGCAAGTCCTGGTCTATCTATGCCTTTGATCCTCCCAATGGAAAACATTGAAGTGGCAAGGGTGACTCCTGTATGTCCTGCACTAACAACTCCCTGGGCTCTATTTTCTTTAACTAAATTACAAGCTATTGAGATTGAAGTATTTTTTTTACGCCGTAATATATAAGAAGGCTTATCACTCATTTCAGCAACATCATCTGCATGAACTACCTCAATATCCAGATCCTCATATTGATATTTTTCAAGCTCATCTCTAATATCTATATCACGCCCAACCAAAATTAAAGAAAGGTCATCTTCCCTTGCTGCCTTTAGTGCTCCAGGAATAACCACTGAGGGGCCAAAGTCGCCCCCCATGACATCAATTGCTATACAGGGTTTTTCATTATTCTTTATCATCTTTTGTCAACACAGACCTTCCGGCATATTTCCCACAATATGGACAAACCCGATGAGGAAGAGTGGGATATCCGCATTCACACTCTATGACATTTGGAACTGGCACCCTGTGATGAGATCTCCTCATGCCTTTTTTCGATTTTGATGTACGTTTCTTTGGTACTGCCATAACTTCTACCTCTTTTTATGAGATTTTTATTTTTCTTAAAACTTCTAATCTTGGATCTACCATCTCTTTTTTACAATTGCATTGAACTATATTTTTGTTGGCTCCACAATATGGACAAAGCCCTTTGCAATCTTCTGAACAGAGTATTTTAGAGGGGATATTTAGCACAAGCCTTTCCCACAAAATTCCTGCTAGATCAAGAAATAATTCCCCATCTTTTTCCACTATAAAAGAAATATCCAGAGTATCTTTTTTAAGAGGCTGCTCTATTACTTTAAAGGTTTCAGAAATACAAACAGTGGCATCCTCAAGGCATCTATCGCAAGGAATATTCAATGAACCCTCAATGGTTCCCTTAATCATACATACATTGCCTTGTACTTGGATCTTAATTATAGACTTAATATCTTGTCTTATTTTGTATGGCAACTTAAATTCCTTTATTGGTTCTATCCAAATTGTTTGATCTGATATCTCTAAAGCAAGCCCCTGTGGAGGCACATCTTTTAATTTGATTAAATACTTGTCCATAATACCCCTCTATTTCAAAGCATGTAAAACTATCCTGTCTTTACTTTGTTTGTCAAGAAGAATAATTGGCAATCAGCAATTCTCGGTGAGAGAAAATAAAATAAAAAGAGCCCCTTAAAATATCTTTATATGCTGGAGTGATAATTTTATTTGTTTTCTGGAGTGATAATTTTATTTGTTTTATCAAAAAAATTTTATATGTTAATAAACATAATTGTACAAATATCTATAATATTTTTTTGTAGGCAGTTGATTAGTTTTTAGAAAGTAACCCCACAAACTCAAAAGCTTTTTGTCAAAATTTATTATGAGAATTTATGTACTTGTGCTTAGTTTATAGAAAAAAATTATTAATAGTCCAAAATTATATTCTATACCCTGAGTCTGTTCGAAAAGTATTTCGAACAGACTCAACAATCCATAATTTTACTAGATAGTTATATATCAAGTCCCCATTCTTTTAAAGAAACTATTCCTCCCTGCAAACTATAAATATCATCCTTATATCCGTGATTTTTTAATATAATCTGCGCTTCATAAGATCTCACACCAGTGTTGCATACAAGAATTATCTTTTTATCTTTTGGCACTTCAGAAATTCTCTTTTTTAGTTGTCCCTGTGGAATATTTTTCCAGACATCAGCATACTTTTCCACATATGGTCCTGCATCTCCCACTTCCCTGCAGTCTAAGAACAAGACATCTTTTTTATCTCTATTTATCCACCACTCAACAAAGCTTTTCTGATCAATCATCTGAGCCCTTCCTTGCATGATGTTTTCCGCAACATTTCCAAGAGCATTAAGTATATCCATAGCAGAAGAAAATGGAGGAGAATAAGGAAGCTCAAAATTGCTTATATCTGAAATGTGAGGTTTGTATTTCAAAATTCCAGCCACTGCTCCTATCCTTCCCATTACAGCATCTTTGCCCTTTCCAAATCCCTGAATCCCAAGCACTCTTCCTGTGCCTTTTTCTACCACAAGTTCTAAAAACATTATGTTTTTTTCTGGATAGAAGTGTGCTCTGTCAAGTTGAGCAACAAACGCACTAAAAACATCAAATCCTTCTCTTTTTGCTGTCTGAACAGAAAGACCAGCACTTGCTACAGCTGTATCAAATAGTTTTATAACAAAACTTCCAACAGCCCCTTCAAACTTTTCCTTTCCTCCAGCAATATTTGTTCCTATCACCCTTCCCTGTCTGTTAGCTAAGGAACCAAGAGGAAAGTAACCAGGCTTTCCAGTAACAAGATTTTTTAAACAAACACAGTCTCCTCCTGCATATATATCAGGATCAGATGTTTGCATATATTCATTTACTACTATTCCTCCAAATGGTGAAAGCTCAAGACCTGCATTTTTTGCAAGCTCTGTATTTGGCCCAACCCCAATAGCCATTACAACAAGATCAGTCTCTATCTCCCTTTTGTCTGTAATAACCTTTTCTACCTTATCTTTCCCTTCAAAACGAACCACTTTTTCTGAAAGATAAAATTTTATGCCATGCTCTTCCATATGATGCTGTGCCATTTTTGCCATGTTATAGCTGATAATTCCAGGAAGTATCTGATCCATTACCTCTACTACACATGTCTCAATTCCCCACATATCAGCAAGGGCTTCAGCCATCTCAAGACCTATAGCACCAGCACCTATAACTACAGCCTTTTCTACTTTGCCAGAAGTAATATCATCTCTTATTAAAATAGCTTTATCCAGACCAGAAATTGTGTATATACCTGAAAGATCAGAGCCATCGACCTTCAATTTCTTGGGAATACTTCCAGTGGCAATAACCAATTTATCGTATGGAAATTCTTTTTCTTCACCAGTTTTAAGATCTTTTGCTTTCACCAACTTTTTTTGCCTATCTATTTCTGTTGCCTTGGTATTCAATAATACTTTTACCCCTTTGCAATCCTCAAAAAATTTTACATCTCTGAGCATATGAAAACTTGTGCTTCTCAGCTCATCAGCACTGCTCACATCACCAGACACAAAATAGGGTATTCCACATCCTCCATAGGAAATAAGCTCGCCTTGATCCATCATTACTACGTTTGCATCTGGATCCACTCTTTTTACTCTACATGCCACCTTTGGTCCTAAGGCTACACCTCCAATAATTAACACATTTTGAGACATCTAATTTCCCTCCTTTTATTTTACTCTTCTAAAAAGAATTAACTGCCTTAATACTTAGATAACAAACTATCTATTTTTTGTTCACATTGCAACCTTATTATATTCCTTGCAGCAATTCTCTGAGAGGTGTCAAAGGTAAAATAAATTCCTCAGCTGAGAAGGAGTGTTTTAATAATTGCAAGAAATCTTGGAATTGACCGAAAAGCTATACACTAGATACGAAAATTTAAGTAAAAAAATATGCTCATCATTTAACTACGGAGGAAGGTTCATTAACATGTAGGGGCAATTTATAACTTGCCCCTACACTAGTTAGTTTAACTGACTCAAAAATTATTGATTAATATTCTTTAGGTAACCTGTCTAATTGAGCTTTGGTGAAGACAGGTCCATCTTTACACACATAATATGGTCCAACATTACATCTGCCACAGATTCCAATTCCGCACTTCATCCTGTTTTCTAAACTCATTATTATCTGCTCGCCCTTCCATCCAAGTTTGTCCAATACAGGTTGGGTAAATTTTATCATTACTGGTGGTCCACATATTATTGCTACTGAATTCTCTGGATTTGGGGCTACTTGTTCGGTTATGGTTGGAACAAAGCCAACTAGACCATCCCAGCCCTCTACTTCCCTGTCTATTGTAATATGACAGTCCACATCATCCCTCTTTTGCCACTCACGCCATTGGTCAGGGTATAACAATAATCCTGGGGTCCTTGCTCCATAAATAAATGTTATCTTTCCATATTTGGGACGATTATCTGGATGAAGCAGCCATACCATGGTGGATCTTAAAGTGGTCACAGCATATCCACCTGCTATTATAACTATATTTTTGCCCTCCAGATCCTTTAAGGGATATGGGTGACCCAAAGGCCCCCTCACTCCCATTATATCACCTTCCTTCATGGAATGGAGCTTTGTTGTTACCTTACCTATTCTAAATACTGTAAACAGAAGATTGTCTCCCTCTGTTGGAGAAGATGCTATCCCTATTGGGGATTCCCCATAGCCAGGAACGGAAAGTTCTGCAAATTGACCTGGCATGTAATTAAACTTTTTCGCATCTTCTTTATTTATAAACTCAAATTCAAAGGTCCGAAGACTCTTGTCTTCTGTGGCTATCTCTATCCTTTTTATTCTTACTGGATATGGCTTATATGGATTCTTCATGGCCATCTCACTTTTTTTGTTTTATTTGTTCAAGTTATTTACAACATCCCTCACATCTATATTAACTGGACATACTAATATACATCTACCACATCCAACACAACCAATATCTCCATCTAGCTTAAATGGCATGTATTTGAACTTATGCATAAATCTCTGTCTTACCCTGTGCTTTTTTGTACCCCTTGGGTTGTGTCCTGATGCATGTTGAGTAAATAGCCAGCTCATACATGTATCCCAATTTCTCACACGCCTTCCATATTCTCCCTTTGTCTCATCCTGGATATCAAAACAATGACATGTAGGACAATAAAATGTACATGCTCCACAATTTAAACACGTCTCATACAACCTATCCCAATATGGATGGTCATAAACCTCTAATATCTCCCTGGAGAGGATATTATCCATTGTAAGTCTTGTTGTTATCTTATTTTCTGCATTTTGTTTTAGCTCATCTACCTTTTTTACATCCTCATCTGATGCGTCCTTAAATCCATCTAATATCTCTTTTCCCTTATTGGTTATGGGCTTTAGAAGAAACTTATCCCCAAGGTCTATCATAAGCACATCAAGGCCTTGTTCTCCAAAAGGAGAAGAACCTACCTGTGTACAAAAACAGGTT
>JAMOPG010000220.1 GCA_027064715.1 Desulfobacterales bacterium | reverse complement strand
TTAATGAAGGAGGATTCTATATGAGAATAGCTCTACCAGTAGCAGGCGGAAGACTTTGTATGCATTTTGGACATTGTGAACAGTTTGCTTTAATTGATGTAGATACAGAAACAAAGACCATTACAGGCAAACAAATGGTCACACCACCGGCACATCAACCTGGAATCCTTCCACCATGGATAAAGGAACAAGGTGTCAGTTTAGTGATAGCAGGGGGTATGGGAGCAAGGGCCATTGATTTATTTAATCAAATGGGCGTTCAGGTAATAGTAGGTGCGCCCTCTGATGAACCTGAAAAAATAGTTGAGGCATATCTTAATGGAACACTCGTAACAGGACAAAATGTGTGTGATCACTAAATTTCAAGTTTAAGAAGACATTTTGTTTGGTTAAAGTTATATTTATATTCCTGAATGAAAAAACTACCCCAATTATGGTATTCCACAAAATTCGATAAAGGGGACACATAATATAAAAACAGAGGAAAGAAAGATTAAGCGCGAGAAAAAGGTTTATAGTCGTCCTCTAGTTTTAACGTATTAACGTATACGGCAGAGTATTAAAAGCGAAAATAGTAAGATTAAAAATATAGAAGAGTTAAAAGAAAAATTAAAGAGTCAGAAGAAAGACAATATTTTGGTAAAACTTATTTTTCTAAATCTTATAAGAGAAATGATAGATTTTGAAAAGGCGTGTAGCTGTTGTGGGATAGCTCAATAGACAGGATACTTATGGCTAAAGGAATGGAACCAAGAGAGTTATAAAGGATTAAAAGGTAAAGGAAGAAAAGGAGATGGGCCAAGAAGGTTGTCAAAGAACGATTTAAAAAGACTTAAGAAGCTACTTAGAAAGAGACCATTTTGGACCACAAAAGAGGTGAAGGCATTGATAAAAGATACTTTTGATATAGAATTCGTCAGAAGACGAAGTGGAGAGGATATTAAGAAATAAGTTTAAGATGCATATTTCTAAACCATATTCAATGGATTAATTTTTAGGAACCCAAAAGATGCAGAGAGGATATTGTAAAATTAACTTAACCTTACTTTTTCTCTGTTAGATGTAAAAGAAATGAAGGAGGATATATCAGAGGCATGGAATAGGTTATAGAAAAAATAAGCTTTAAAAGCTGGATAAAATAGTATTTATAACAATATACCAATACCATGGCTTCACTCTTTATTTTTAAATTTTAGCCCCAAAAAGCCACTTTTCCTCCACCATCAACGAGGAAGGGTGGCGAATGCCTTTTTGGCGTGGCCTCCTAAAAACTTATAAAGTCTTCTATCCTACCGAAACTTCCTCAATAATATTTTCTATCATTTTAATAATTTTGTTTTTATATAACTGATTAAAATCTATTATGTGATTCTTTCACGTATGAATACAGCCATTATTTTCCATACCATGCTCAGGCTTGGCCGTCCTTTGTGTTACCTTTCAAGCTATGCCTATGCTGAACATTATATTTATCTGTTCTATTAAACTCAGTTCTATATAAAAGGCCATACTGTTAATCTTAACTAAAAAAACCTTAATGCTATACAAGGCTTTATTGACATGGAGAACATTATATGTTTTTGTTAACCCAATGTTTAGTTCGACCTCAATACATCTTTTAGAAAAGTCACATGAAATCTGTTGTGTTGGTAAATAAATGTTGACCAAACCAGGCGGCTTATAATAGCCTTACAAATTAAGTACAAACTTCTTTTTTATAATAAATAAGGTAAGGTTATATGAGAAATTTTTTGTTAATAACTATTTCTCTATGTATTATTGGATTCATTCCGTCAAAAACTATAGCTTCACACGAAGTAATAATTAAAAATATAGAAAGTATAATTTTTAAAGACCTACAAATCTATTCTATAGACCAATTTATAAATGATTGTATAAATAGCACTAAAAAGTTGAAGACCAGTATAAACTCAATTTTAAAAAATAAAACAACTAAAATTGATAAAAAAGAGTTAAATTTAATATTAAATAATATTGATTTAATTGATTCACAAATAACAATATTAAATAAATTAAAAGTTGTCAATCCAACGCTTCCTTTTACTATCCCCAAAAAACAAGAAAAACCTTATTCTATTAATTTATTTAAACAGTATATTTTTCTTTTAAGAGATATAAATTTATCTATTATAGAAAATGAGCATTTTAATGAAGATGTAAAAGACAAACTTGAAGCAATTAAAAAAAATTGTAAAAGTCTAATTGATGATTATTTAACACATAAGGAGGAACTCACTATATTACAGAAATATAATAAATTGACATCAATGCTATCTCTTAAAATTCAGAATATGATTTTATATAAAAAACAAAGAAATTGTCAATTTATAATTTCTAAATTAAAAGAGCAAAAAAACAAGTTATCTAATAGAATAAAATATATTTTTAAGAACTTAAAAATTACTCAATTAGATATCAAAAATATTGAACATAAAAAAGAGATGTTAAATAATCAACTTGAAGTGGAAAGAGCAAAAATATTAGAACAACAAAGAAATATAGATAAAAAAATTATTTATTATGAGATAAAACTACAGTCACTCCAAAATAAAATTAATTCTAATAAGTCTAATTTAAATAAAGAATTGTTGAAAATAGACGAAAAGAGAATTAAATCTCTTATTCAATACTATAATTTTAAAAAATTATACCTTTCACAGAAAACTTTAACGACTGAATTAAAGAAAAGATATTATGACTTTTATTATCTGTGGTTAGTTGAATATAAAAAAATAAAGGCAGGTAACAGTGACAACTCTAAATTTATTGATGCACTTATTGAAAATATCGAACAAAAATTTAATCTCACAATTGAAAACCTGGCGGATATTAGAAAAGCCAAAATTAATTTGGAGCAGTTACTGGCCATTAATACCCAGAAAATTAAACTGTTCAAGGACGAAAAATTAAAGCGGGCAATTTATAATTTAAATTATGAGTTAAAAAGGCAAAGCAAACTTATAGATGATATTATTTTTATATTAATTCAAAATAAACATAAATGTTCTGAATTCTTAAATGAGGCATCTTTGATTTCATCACTTTTGAAGGATATGTTGGGGTGGATACGGAGTTTGAATGTCTGGAGTAAGGAAAAATTTGTAGATCTGTATCAAAAGGTCAAGTTTGTAGTTTTTTATCCTTTTGCAAAAATAGGAAATTTGAACCTTAGTATTGCAACTATTTTAAAAATAGTGCTCTTATTTGTCTTAGGTTTTATTATTTTAAGACGGGTCAGAAAAAAAATGACCTCTCTTATGCAACAAAAAACAAAGTTATCTTTAGGGGCAATAAACTCCATAACAACGCTTGGTTATTATTTTTCTTTAGTCTTACTGGTTTTAATAGTATTGTCCACTGCTGGTATTGATTTGACCCAATTGAACATACTTATGGGGGCTTTGGGAGTTGGAATAGGCTTTGGTCTCCAAACAATTGCCAACAACTTTATATCAGGTCTGATAATCTTGACTGATAGATCTATCCAGGTTGGAGATATAGTGGAGTTAGAAGACGGGACAATGGGAACTGTCAAGAGCTTGGCTATTAGAGCCACTGTGATAAAGACCTTTGATGGTAAAGATATAATTGTTCCAAATTCTGAATTCATCTCATCCAAGGTAAATACCTGGACATATAGTGATGATTGGAGAAGAGTTACAATACCCTTTGGAGTTAGTTACGATGCTGACCCTGAAGTGGTAAAAAAAGTTGCCATAGAAGCTGCAAGAGAAGTCACTTACACAACCGAGGACAAAGACCATCCTATTCGGGTGTGGTTCGAAGGATTTGGAGATAATTCTTTAAATTTTTCCATAAAAGTGTGGTGCAGAATAAACCAACTAACAAGAATTAGAATGGGGTTACATAGTGATTATTATTTTGTGCTCTTTAAAAAACTAAAAGAAGCAAACATTGAGATCCCTTATCCACAAAGGGATTTACACATAAAAAGTTGGCCTAATGATTTGATTGATTTCTTAAGAGGTAAAGAAAAAAATAAAAATTAAAACAAAATACACAACAGGGAAATCTAAATAACAAAAAAGGTTGACAAGCTAGAGAAATTGGATTCTAAGCTTGCATAGAAAAAATAGTTGAAAAAGAAAAAACTCTAAAGATAAAACTTTAATCTGTAAATAAAAAAATGGAGGCAAAATATGAAAGTCCTTTTAATATATCCAAAATATCCTGACACATTTTGGAGTTTTAGAGACGCATTAAAATTCATTTCTAAAAAAGCTGCATTTCCACCGCTGGGACTGATCACTATTGCTTCAATGCTACCAAAGTCATGGGACCTCAAATTGATCGATCTAAATGTGGAAAAATTAAAGGACAAAGATATAATAAATGCTGATCTGGTGATGATAAGCGCTATGATGATTCAATCTAAAAGTGCCAGGGAAGTAATTGATAAGTGTAAGGAATACGGTCGTAAAGTGGCTGCAGGAGGCCCAGCATTTACCTCTGAACCTGAAAAATTTAGTGATGTTGATTTTCTAATTTTAGATGAAGGAGAATTGACCATCCCTAAGTTCCTAGAAGACTTTAAAAATGGCGCTCAAAAAGGTATTTATAGAACACAACAAAAACCAGACATTACCAGAACTCCTCTGCCTTCCTGGCATCTTATTGATATTTCAAAATATGCCTCTATGTGTATCCAATATTCTAGGGGATGTCCCTTTAATTGTGAATTTTGTGATATTATTACTCTGTTTGGAAGAAAACCCAGAACAAAAACACCCGGGCAGATGGTACAAGAACTTGAAGCACTATACAGTATAGGATGGAGAGGTGGGGTATTTATAGTTGATGATAATTTTATAGGGAATAAACACAAAGTTAAAAAAATGTTACATGAAGTAATTAAATGGCAAAAGGAACATAATTATCCTTTTACTTTTTTTACTGAAGCCAGTGTCAATCTTGCTGATGATGAAGAGCTGATGAATCTTATGTGTGCTGCTAATTTTAATAAAGTTTTTCTTGGTATTGAATCTCCATCTTTAGATAGTCTCAAAGAATGTAATAAATTGCAAAATACAAAAAGAGATTTAACTGACGTGGTACATACTATACATAGACATGGTATGCAAGTTATGTCTGGTTTTATTGTTGGATTTGACAGTGACGATGAATCTATATTTAGCAAACAGATACGATTTATACAGAAAACTGGAATAGTAACCGCAATGGTAGGAATGTTAGTAGCTGCACCTAAAACTAGACTGTATTATAGATTAAAAGCAGAAAATAGGCTATTTAGAGATGCAATTGGAGATAATACTTCTGCAGATATAAATTTCTACCCAAAAATGGGATTAGATAAGCTTATACAGGGATATGACAATATTTTAAAAACAATATATTCTCCAAAAAATTATTATAAAAGAATAGATGTATTCCTAAAAAACTATAATCCACATACAAAGGTTAAACTAAAAAAAGAGGACTTAATTGCCTTTATAAAAAGTATATTTAAAATTGGAATATTCTCTAAATCTAATATCTATTATTGGAGACTTCTCTTTAAAACTCTTTTTACAAGATTTAAATCAATACCAGTGGCAGTAGAATTGGCCATTTTAGGAGAACATTTTAAAAATTTTTCAAAAAAATGTGAACATTCATTACAGGATTTTTTAAATGAAGTAAAAAATAAAAATCAACTAGCTTCTTCATAAATTCCTATTTAGGAGAATTAAACATAGAAAGATTTATAGTAAGTATTGTCACAAAAAAGTGCTTTGATTATACAAATGGGAGAGGGAAGAATTTAAAAGAAGAAGGAACAGTAGGAGAAATAAGCCGTAAGGTGATGAAACTTTAAACTTTTTTCCCCTTACCACTGAACTTCTTGATTCATTATTTTTGAGTAAAGTGTTTTAGGCAAAAAGACCCATT
>JAMOPG010000219.1 GCA_027064715.1 Desulfobacterales bacterium | reverse complement strand
TGTTTCAATATAATTTTTCCAGTTTGCTACTTTCATTTTTCATAACCTTCTCTTTTTTGCTTTTTATTATACTTATCTTCTTCATATTTTCAAGAAAGCACTCATGTGTTAGATTACCCCATCCATTTGCGGTTATGGCAAGCTGTGAAAGCTTCTCTCCCAACATAGGATCAAAATGAAAAGCAAGATCTCTCAACATATAAATATGCTCTCTAAGCTCATCACTTGCTAGGGCAGGATCTAAGCAATTCTCTAACTCGTCAAAAAAATCCTTTAAAACCTCAAAAAACTGTTCCATCTCTCTCATTTTTATCTCCCTCATTTTTAACCTCCTTCTCTTTCACGTTTTTTTTTATATTTAACTTTTTTTGAAAAAAGATTCTTGATAAGGCTTTTGAGCTTTAGCTTTGATAGTTTTTAAACTTAAAACAAGAAAGGCGGGGATGAAATTCCCCGCCTTTTGAGGAAGTTTTGAGGAAGTGTAGTTAGTTAAGGAGGTGCAGCCATGGCATCAAGGAGGTGTAGCCAGTCTCCTCTCTCCTTACCCCTTTTTTTACTTATTTAACTTTTCTTGCCCTTTTGTCCGTTTGTCCCAAAAAAAAGTTAAATATATAAAAAAGGAAGACTACCTTAAAAAAACTTTAAAAGGGGGCAAAGATGAGGCATGTAGAGAAAGAAAAAATTTTAGAGGACAAACTCTTAGAACTTGAAATTCGTACCGGCAAACTTGTTAGTACCCTTACTGATATGATTTCCAGTCTTCAGCAAGTTTTTGAAAATGCCAGGATTCTTAGAAGTTTATCAGAAAATGACAAGCAAAACATTTTTGTTACACTTTTGGATTTAGAAGCAAGGTTACATGAGCTCTCTCAATCTTTTTTGTTCTCTTCTTCCGGAACTGCTAATACTGTTAGAGAAGGACTTAGTGAAGCGGTTTTTTGCTTATTACAGGAAGTTTATAAGCTTCAGAAAATCATTTATTAAATGTATACTAAATTGAAAAAAGGAGGGGATTAAGAATGGGAGTAAGAATTCGTGTGACTTTGGTTAAATATATAAAAAAAAACTACAAGAAGGAGGTAACTTATGAGAAGGTTAAAGAAAGTAAAGAAAGAAAACAGAAACTTAGAGCCTGATTTCATGACCTTTGAAGAAAATCTTAGTATTTACCAGCTACTTGAGCGCTTTCAAGATTTTTTTAATGCTTTTTTAGATGCTTTATACGCATTATTTCCTGTAGAGCTGCAAGGAGAAGATGTAGAAGAAGATATAGAGAATCTTATGCAGAGCATACAAAAACTTTCTGAGTTTATTGATAAATATATAGATTATTGTGTTTTACAAAAAGCACATGATGATGATGAGTATGCTCTTGACTATATGCGTTTCCGTCTGCTGCAAGTTCTAAGCAAGATATATATTTCCCTAAACGAAATTAGATGTGAAAAGAAAAGAACAATGGAACAAAAGAGCAGAGTGAAAGAAGATTTTGAAAATTATGAACATTTTGCAAAGATTACTCTACCTCTGATTTCTCAGATAATACGTTATACAGCTTTTCTTATTTCTATCCGCGACAGGGAAACTCTGCAGAAAACAAATAAACTTTTAGAAAAAGCTCTTATGTATTTTATACATCCTGTTCATTACGATGAAGGAGGAAATATAGATGAGATTACAGAGAATTTTTACAGGCTAAAAGAGGCTTTAAAAGAGTTACAAAGTGCAGTAAGAGCTAAATTATTAGTAATAGAAAAAGATTTGGAAAGAATAAAAAAAAGAAGGAGGTGGTAGACATGAATTTTTTTTTCTTTGAATAATTGAAAAAGACGTAAGTGTAATAAGGCCCTCCTGAAGGAGGGCCGCTTTTTTTAGTAATCAATTTCTCTCCACTTTTCCAATCTTGCCTTCTTTTTTCTTCTAGTTATAATCACAAGTAGAAAAAACTTTTCAAAGGAGAGAAAAGATGGCTGCCTATTATAGTCCTTTAGCAGAGGATCTTGCATCAGGAAAACTTCCTTGGGGGACTGAAAAGCAGGAAACTGTACAGGGAAAGGAAAAGATTTTTCTCGTAACAGACACCTCCTGGTGGCTTGAGGAGGGGTGGTACAGTGCAGTAGATATAGCGGAAAAAACAAGTAATGTGTTTTTTGTAATTCCTGGTGGAGTTCTAAAGGAGCTGGATGGTCTCAAGAAAAACGATAATTTAGCAAGAAGAAGCAAGGCCCTTTATGCCACAAAACAAATTAAAGAACTACTGGAAAAAGGAAAAGGGAAGATTATAACAAACGGTAAGAAAAGGGAATTCGGTTGCTTAAATAGTATAGTTGATGAAGAAGTAATTTCTGTAGCTAAAGCCCTTAACAAAGAAGGGAAAAATGTAATTGTTCTTACCACAGACTATGCTCAAACAGCATTAGGGAAGAATGAAAATATAACAACAAGTAAAACCCTTGACACAGTTCTTCTCAAAGATTCTGTAAAGAAAGATATTACAACCACAAAAGCTACCAAAAAGAAGGGAATAACTCCTTCTACTTTGTTATTAATATGTACATTAAGTCTTCCTTTATTACTGGAGTGGAAACCTACAATAGCTTTACTTCTAATACTAGTCTGGTTGATCATAGGAATCATATATTTTAGTTCAAAAATACTAAGTTATTTGCTAGGGGACAAACTTAAAGTTTATCCTGTAAAAAACAATTTGTCAGAAATAGTTATAAAAGATGAGTATCCTACATTAGCTGAGTCTATAATACATAACCCAGCAGACCCACATTTTGATATAAAAACGGTTGATCCCGAAATTTAATATTCTTACCTAAAAATCCCCTGAAGTCTTATCATAAAGAATTCTATTTGCTTCCCCTACACTAGATACTCCTTTTTTATGAAGGAATTCTAGTGCGTTTCTAATTTTATCAGGATCATCAATGCCATGTTTATAAGTCCAGTCTGCTACTGCGGCAATAATTCCAGGTTTATCTGCATATAAATTATTCTGAGAGGCAATTGATTGAACCTTGTTTAAATAATCTTCCCTTCCAGCAGCTATACCAAATTGTTCTGTTAAAGAGTATAAATCTTGTGCAAAACTATTTATTTTTTCTTCTTTATTTTCTCCTTCTCCTACTTTAATCCCTCCCATTTCTAAAATGCTACGTGCATATTCATTTACTTCTTTTAAGGTAAGTTTATGTCTTGAACGAACAGCATCCATAATTTTTTCCGCAATCTGGTAAGCTGCAGTTGATTCTATACCATATCTTTTTGCTAAAGATAAATATTCTTTTTTAAAAGAAAGTTGTTGTACTTCATCATATAAAACCTTAGCTGCATTTTCTAGATTCTCCTTATATTTCTTTTCATCTCCTGTAGTTTTTGCTTTATCTGCTACTGATAGATACATAGAAGAATAATTCAGGGCAGACTTAAGTTCTTGATAATAAGGATTAACAGAAGTTTCTTTGCTAGAAGTTCCCCTAAATGCCCTTTCATGACGTGCATTAATATTCGCTGCTATTTCTACTCCACCGCCCGTACCGAGAGCCTGCATTCCTGCTTTCATATATCCTCCTGCACGTCCGTCTATACCTACAGACGAAGTCTTTATATATTGATCACTCTCCGAGAGTTTTTCTCCATAACCAGTCATTAAGGTACCCAAAAATTTTTTGACTATTTCCTCTCGCCCAAAACGATTCAAAATTCCTTTTAACTCTTTTTCGGCTTCAGCATATTTTCCTTGTCTTATTAAACCCATCGCCCTACTCACTGCGGTTACAACATCTGTTTGAGGAGTTAATCCCTGTTGTATATTTACAGCATTGACATCATGAGCTATACTAATAGAACCTGTCTGAGTTTCACTTAACGCCATATGTTTCTTGTAGTAACCCGATTTGTACTCACTCAATTTATCTACTACTGTCTTCCCAAGAAAAGTATATTTATGTCCCCCTTCAACTTCTAATAATCCCCCATCATGAACAGTTAGCCGCGTATCATTTCTTAATGTACTAAGAAAAGCTAACAAAGCTCTTTTTTCCCTACCTGTGAGACCAAGTTTCCCTTGTTCTACTAACTTTCTTAATTCTCCTGCAGAAATGTTAAATAAAGAGACCATCTCTCCGGCTTTATGTTCAATAATCTTCCCTCCGGATTCAACGCCTCCCTTACAGCAGTCTGAGTGGCACTGGTTTCAGCATGGGCAAGAAAAGACCTTGCCACATTTACAAGAGCAGCTCCTCCCCAGCCAGTCAGACCATAACTAAATAAGGCACTTAAAGTAAGCCCTGCAAACCGCATGCCTCCCAGAACTGCCAGTGTTCTTAAGTTAAATATATAAAAAAAAAGGAGGTGGACAAAAATGGGAGTAAGAATTCGTGTAACCCTTCCAGATAAATACGAGTGGCTGTTACATCTATCGCCACAGACACGCAGAGAGTTGTTCGTAAGTCTGCTAGACAAAAATTTCAAGGATATAAACCCCAGCCAAGTTCTAACTGCAATCCTTGAGCTTGAAAATCAAAAGTCTTTTTGCAACTCTACTAAGTCTGCAGAAGAAGAAGCTTTAATCGAAGAAGATGTTAGCCTTGAAGACTTAACCCTTGATTGATGAGAGCAAAAGTTAAATATATAAAAAAAGTCAAGGAGGTGTAGCTATGGGTGAAAAGAAAGTTGTTAGTAAGCCACACTTAGGATTGCACAAAAAATTGGGGAGTTACTTCTGGCGTACTGGGAAATGGGAGATTGAAATTAAAACGTACACAGATAATGAATACGCTTACATAGACCCCTATCCCTACAAGAAAGGAAAAAATAAAGTATGTATTGAGTTATGTTATGTTAATCCCTGGAAGGCACCAAGGCCTCATAGAGAAGGAACTTACTGGGGAGTACGCCCATTTATAATAGACTATAAAACAAGTCAGAGTGGTTGGTATTTGCTTATTCAAACTATTTACTATAGAAATATAAAATATCATCCAGAGTGGAAAAATTTTTATAATTTTTTATGTTTTATTGACCCTGCAGTCAATAATACAGAAGAAATTTTATGTATTCGTGTTCCTTCCGTGCTTGAAAAAGTTGATGAAGCTCTGAGCTGGACAATGCCCGCCCAGGTAAAGAAAGCAGAAAAAGAAGGTAGGGCAGTGTTTAGACTGTATGATATGTTTTTTGTAGAACTTAAATCAAAAAGATATACAATTTTTGATTATGAATTGCCTGAAAAATTTCAAGCTAATCAAACTAAAAATGATGAAGACAATGTAGTTATAAGATATAATAAAAAGTATACTTTGCATCTCCCCCACTCTCATTTTAAGCCCATGTCCATGAAAGAACTTCCTATCTAAGATGTCTAAAAGGAGAGGGGTTTACAATCCCTCTCCTTTTTTATTCAAAAAAATTTACTGGCTAAAAATTTAGTATTTTAGTCAAAAATAAAAAGTGATTTACTAAACAATTGTCCCTTTGTCCTTCTGTCCTTTTTGCCCAGATTTTCTGTCCACTCTGCCATTTGTCCGCTCGGCCAGATGAAAATTAAGTTACCGCCGTCTGCCGACGGCGGTACACACCCGTGCATTGACATGCGAGCTATGTCAATGCACGGGTGGTAGATTTTCCTAAAATTCCTGACACAGGGTAGGGTTTTTCATTTTTAAAAAATAAACAATTTTGTATTCGGCTTGTATACACTTTTTAAGATAACCCCTTAGTTTTATGTGAAATGTTAAATATATAAAAAAGAAGCAGAACTGCTTCACAAAAAGGAGGAGAGCATGAGAAAAAAGAAAGTTGTGATTACCACTAGGATTTGGCCAGATGTCCACAGTGTTCTTTTGTCCATTTCAAAAAGAGAGGGAAAACCTTTATCTCAGATTGTAAGTGAGGCTATTGATTCATATATTTTTTCTTCTGAGCTTCAGGATGAAATTAGAAGAGCGTCCAGAATTATGAAAGATGTCCGGAGTGAACTTAAAAAGGTAAGTGAGGGGTTAAGAGATTTGTATGACCTTTTTTCTGAAACTACTGATGAACTTC
>JAMOPG010000218.1 GCA_027064715.1 Desulfobacterales bacterium | reverse complement strand
CCTTTCTCTTTTAACAAAAAAAAAGTAAGTTTAAGTTGATTCTCTAATATTGTCTCTGCATCTTTTGGTTTCCTATAATCTACTGGATATGGTTTGGAAAAATGCATCTCCTATAAGATTTAGAAAAATAAGTTTTACCAAAATATTGTCTTTCTCCTCACTCTTTAATTTTTCCTTTAGCTCTTCTATATTTTTAACCTTAATACGTTCCCCTTTCTTAAATATTCATTATATCAAATCGTTCTTATTATATTAGTTGTGAAGGGTACTATATATTCAGATTAAAGGCTAATTCAAATATAGAACAAAAGCTAGTTCACTTTGCAGGATGTTGTAGGTTCGTATGGAATAAAGCATTAGAGTTAATAAAATATAGACTTGCCCACCATAGACCTATCTTCATGCGGGAAGTTAAGCCTGTGGAGTATGCCAGGGTGCATATGATGAAGCAGGAACCAGCGGGAACCTGTAAGGAAGTACCGCTCCCTGTATAAAACAGGGAATCGCCTTCCCTCAGGAAGGAGAGGATGTCAAAGTATTAACATACAATCTCCATATGAAAAAAACCTAAATCCCCTTTTAATTGCATAATTATATGCAGATAAAATAAGTTCCCTTGAGGCAAAGGCCGATACCATAACTATTAGCGAAGACTTTGGAAGATGGAAATTTGTTATCATATGATCCACAACATTGAATTTAAATCCTGGATATATATATGTATCCAACCAACCAGAATATTCATCTATTTTTTTTAATTTTTCAAAAACACCTTCCAGGCTCCTCACTGTAGTGGTCCCAACCGCAATTACCTTGCCCCCATTATCTTTGGTCTCATTAATAATTTTCGCACTTTCTTTTGGGATTTCCACAAACTCTTTGTGCATTTTATGGTCTCTTATATCTTCACACCTAATTGGCGAAAATGTCCCTAGTCCCACATAGAGAGATATAAAACAAATCTTCACTTTTTGTTGGATTTTTTTTAGTAGATCTTCGTCAAAATGAAGACCAGCAGTGGGTGCGGCCACAGATCCAGCCTTGTCATCCCTTGCAAATATTGTCTGATATCTCAAAAAATCTTCTTTTTTATCGTCTCTTTTTATATATGGTGGCAATGGAACATGCCCAATTTTTTGTAATATATTTAAGAGATCTCCTTGCCATATTAACTTTACTCTATATCTACCAAATTCTCCTTTTTCTATTATCTTAAGATGAAAATCCCTTGAAAACTCTACCTCTGCTCCCGATGCTAGTGATCTTCTAGTTTTGATCAACCCATCACATATCGCGCTCTGCCATTTTCCCTCATTTTTTATATCCAACAAGGGGATTGGGGTGAGTAATAAAAACTCTACTTTGCCTCCTGTTTTTTTCTTTGTTCCATAAATTCTTGCTGGAATCACCTTGGAATTATTAAAGACCACCACACTATTTTCTGGAATAAAGTGGTGAATATCGCTGATGCACGATTCAAAAAAATTTTTTTTTGATCTATCTACAACTAAAAGTCTTGACTCACTCCGTTTTTTTGGTGGATACTGGGCAATGAGCTCAGGGGGAAGATAAAAATCATAATTTGATAAAAAAAACTCTGTATCATGAATAGCCATATTTAATCCTTAAAATAAAATTTTAAAAGGGGGCGTTTATGCTTAAGAAGTGGATCATATTTATTTTTTTTATAGGATTTATTGGTTGTTCTCATCTAGGATTAAAAAAGGATAATACTCAGCCTTCCATGCCCGAACAAACCTATTCCAATCAAGAACAAAAATCAACTTCATACGATTTTCCAGATGTGCCGATCCCTGCTGAATTAAGACTTGATGTAAAGGATTCTTTGGTGTTTGAAGCAAAGACTTTAAAGGCAGGAGTATTAGTATATAAAGGAAGGGTAGATCCATTGTCACTTTTTGAATTCTATATAACTCAACTGCCAAATAATGGATGGCACCTTAGAAGTTACTTTAAATATGGGAAATACATAGTACTGTTTTCAAAGCCAGATAAAGACCTAGTAATTAGAATTTTGGAAAAAGGGTTTACGACAGAACTCTTTATATGGGTAGTACCAAGGGCAGAGAGCACACAAAAAATAATCAAACCAACATTAAACGAAGAAGAGATTAAACCATGATCCCTAAATATTTAGATTTTACCTATCAAGAGGGAAAAAGCATTCATTTTGCAATAACTGGATCCATAGCCTTTTTTAAGGTCTTAGAATTAATTAGAAATTTAATAAAAAGGGGGAGTTCTGTTAGTTGTAGTTTAACTAAAGCGGCTCGGGAATTTGTTACGCCCCTAACTTTTAAGGCACTGGGATGTGATCCTGTTCAATTTGATATGTTCTCTCTAAGTGAGACATATTCGCATCTTTATCCAGGGGTGGACCCAGATATATTTGTGGTAGCTCCAGCCACGGCAAATATTATAGCCAAGATCGCCCATGGCATTGCAGATGATCTGGTTTCCACACAGCTGTTGGCATATAATAAAAAAATCTTAGTAGCCCCAGCAATGAACCCAAGGATGTACAATGCCCCTCAGACCCAAAAAAACATCCAAACTCTGAAGGATATGGGAATTGAAATCATATTTCCAGAAACTGGAGATGTAGCGTGTGGGGAGAAAGGAACTGGTAGGTTAGCTGATATTTTATACATCTACTTTCGCATATTAAAAGCGATTATCCCCCAAGATATGGATGGCCAAAAGGTCTTGATTACCATGGGGCCAACAAGGGAATTTTTTGATCCTGTTAGATTTTGGTCCAATCCATCAAGTGGTAAGATGGGTGCAGCCTTAGCAGTTGCAGCGTGGCTAAGGGGTGCCAAAGTAACCTGTATATCGGGTCCAACCGATGTGTGGCTACCTAATGATATAGAAGTTATAGATGTGGTATCAGCTGAGCAAATGTTTAATGAAACTTTATCTAGATGGAAAGATTCGAACATTGGGATTCTGTGTGCGGCGGTGTGTGACTTTAGACCAAAAAATTTGCATTCTCAAAAATTAAAAAAGGATTCTATTAAGTCTAGTTTAATTATTGAATTTGAAAAAAATCCTGATATTTTGGCTAAGCTAGGAAACTTAAAGACAACTAATCAGATTTTAATTGGTTTTGCAGCAGAAACAGATCAAAATTTTAAAGAATTGGCAATAGAAAAAATAAAGAGAAAAAATCTTGACTGGATAGTAGCTAATAAAATAAATGAGCGTGAAGTTGGATTTGGTGCTGATACAAATGAAGTGGTAATAATTGACAAATATGGAGAAATTCAGCCCATAAGTAAAATGTCCAAATCAGACGTAGCCTGGAGAATCTTGGACCTGGTAAATAAAAAATGAAGTTTCAAAATAACCTGTGGGAAAGTAGTGGTTTTACCCACATTTTATTAGGAAAAAGAACAGACCATATTTCAAATCCCTCTAAAGATTCATTTATAAAAAATTTAATTTATTATGGAGATCCTCCATACCCTTTTATTGTCACTTATAAACATCTATTAGAAGACTTAGATGGCGACAAATTAAAAGACAATGAAAGGACTAGACTTTTACAAAATATTATAAAAAAGACTGTTTTAAAAAAAGGGACCATTTTATTACCTATAAATAATAGCAAGTACCATTTTTTTGATGCAGTTTTAGAAATAAAAGATAGAAGTGATATAAAGCGTATTATTATATTTGGACTAGATGCAGCAGATATAATATTAGATACTCATTTAGAAGGTTATAGACCTTATCCTTATAAGGGAATTAAATGTCTCATACTTCCCTCTTTAGAAGAAATGCTGCCTGACAATAAAACCAAAAAGAAAATTGCATGGGAATTTTTAAAAAATATTTCAAAGGATAAATAATATGAAAAATATTGTATTAGTAACTGGTTGTGCTGGATTTATAGGTTTTCATTATGCAAAAAAATTATTAGAATTAAATGAATATTTTGTTATTGGTATTGATAACCTAAATGAATACTATGACGTAAAATTAAAAAATGACAGGCTAGATATATTAAAAAATTATGCAAATTTTAAATTTTTTAAAATCTCACTAGAAGATCGAAAAAATCTAGAAGATATTTTTCGCACATATAAGATTGATTATGTAATAAATTTGGCCGCACAAGCTGGAGTAAGATACAGTCTTCATAATCCTTACTCATATATTGATAGTAATATTGTGGGTTTTATAAATCTACTTGAATGTTGTAGGCACAATAAAATAAAACATCTTGTATTTGCATCTTCTAGTTCTGTTTATGGTTTAAATACAAAAATGCCCTTTAGTGTTAAACACAATGTTGACCATCCCATAAGTTTATATGCAGCTACCAAAAAGGCAAATGAGCTTATGGCACACACATACAGCTATTTATATGGCCTTCCATGTACTGGTTTGAGATTTTTTACTGTGTATGGCCCTTGGGGCAGGCCAGATATGGCGTTATTTAAATTTACAAGGGCCATTTTAGAGGGTAAACCCATTGATGTATATAATTATGGAAAAATGGAAAGAGATTTTACATATATCGACGATATAGTAGAGGGCGTCTATAGGGTGATGCATCTTATTCCCAAGGCAAATCCAGGTTGGAATTCAGATAATCCAGATCCTTCATCTAGTATCTGCCCATACAAGATCTATAATATTGGAAATAATAACAGTGTGAGCCTAGAATATTTTATTGAGGTGATTGAAAAGTGTCTTGGCAAAAAGGCAAAGAAAAATTATATGGATATGCAACCAGGAGATGTTCCAAAGACATACGCTGATATAGATGAGTTAACCAAAGATACAGGATTTAAGCCAGTAACAAAAATAGAACAAGGGATTCCCAGGTTTATTGACTGGTATTTGAGTTATTATAATGTAAAAATATAATGGAATTAATTTGGTTGAGTGGTTGAGTGGAAGTTCTTCAACTAAATCAACCAGTTCAACCTGATTTTGGTACTAGAAAATCCTAAACAACAACTTCTATACGGAGGAGTTAATGAATCTCAAGAAGTTAAAGCAACAGCTGCAATCTTCTTTTGATTTGCTAAAACAGAGAGTGGAAGGGGGTGAATTGCCTTCTATTGAGGAGGTGAAGAATTTTTCTAAACTGGCGTCCAGAATGGTTAACTATGCAGAAGAAAAGTGGCAATTTGAGGCAGAAGATTTTGCACATCTGGCAAATCAATTAATATCAGCTGTAAAGACTCAGGATCTGCAAGAAGTATATACCCTTATAAATACTTTAGAAGATTCCAAAAATTATTGTCATAGGTCCTTTAAGTCATAAAAATGAGTAAAGTAATAGCCATAGCCAACCAGAAAGGTGGTGTAGGGAAGACAACCACAGCTGTTAATTTGTCTGCATGTTTGGCTGCATTAGAACGAAAGGTTTTGCTTATTGACCTTGATCCCCAGGCAAATGCAACCAGTGGCTTGGGGATCAAGGCAGATAAAAAAAGAAATATCTATAATGCACTTTTTGATCCTAAATCAAGTAATCATTGTGTGGTTTCTACGGATCTTCCTTTTTTAAAATTAATAGGATCATCTCAAGACCTAGCTGGAGCTGAAGTTGAGCTTGTGGACAAATTGGGAAGGGAATTCTATTTAAAAGATGTGATTAATGAGATAAAACAAAACTTCGAGTTTATCTTGATTGACTGCCCTCCTTCATTGGGCCTTTTAACTGTGAATGCATTATGCGCAGCAACCAAAATCTTGATTCCCCTCCAGTGTGAATATTATGCCTTAGAAGGGCTTACCTATCTTCTCAAAACAATAAAACTCATTAAATCAAGATTAAACTCATCACTTACTATCTTAGGTGTTGTACTAACAATGTTTGATAGTAGAAATAACTTATCAAAGGATGTGGTTAGTGAGGCCCAGAGTTTTTTTGGTGATCTAGTTTTTAAAACCATTATTCCCAGAAACATCAGACTCTCAGAGGCACCAAGTCATGGTAAGCCTGCAATATTGTATGACATAAGATCCAAAGGGGCAATGGCTTATATGGAATTGGCAAAGGAGTTCATCAAAAGAATTATAAAGCCAGAGAGTCGAGGAGCTTAATTTTTATCCTTAATAAAAAACACTCCATAAATTCCCAAAAAAAGCAATGCTTGGTGAGTTTGGGGAGTTAGGATTTATGGGAGAATGCAAGGAAAATGATATTTATTTTATCCCAACGTATGGGAAAAAATGACAATATTGAAGGTTTACGGCATTAAGGGAAAAATTGTCTAATCGGTTATTAGACAGGACTTTCAGAGTTAGTTTAGAAAGTTTTGCTAAAACCCGCATCAATTAAGGGTTTGGAGGACTTCATTAAGTAGAACCCATCATATTTTATTAATTTTTCATTATTTTTTACTGTTTTTTCAAGAAAAATTTATTTTTTTCTCGCAATTGTAGAACTTATCATTTATAATATATTTTTCACAATAAATTAAGGATAAAATCAATAGGCGTTAACGGCTTCCATGAACCTACAATATCTCAAAATGACGTATTAAAAACCATTGAGTATCAAACAAACGAGAATTGGGTTCTACAAACCATCGATCTATAACATCCTAAAATTACTTGATAAGAGAACACAAACTATTACTTATCTCTGAAAGTCAAGTGAAATGAGGAGATAAAACATCTAAAATGATCTAATCTGTCCCTCACCGGGAATTGCTGAATAAAAAATTTTGTGTTTGATTTTTGATAAAAATTAGGTAAAAATAATTTTTGAGTTAAATAAAATACCGTTAGTCCTAAGACCTCCTCCCCAAGTAGACTAATGAGAAAAAGGTTTTAATTCATATGATGGGTTGCATGGAATAGGAGGTACTTACTCACGAAAAAGGAGGATGAAGGAACCCAACCGCAAGCCTGGAAGGCGCGTGTTTTTTGAAAACTATATTAAGGCAGAGATGATCTTACCTAATTAGTGGCTAAAACCGAACATCCCTACTACAATTGAATCGATAAAATGGGAGTAAAAATTATGATTCGCGTTCTATGTGTTGATGACAATCCCCACGACCTCGCCCTTTTAAGAGATGCGTTGGAAAGAGAATCAGAGGGATTTCTCATAATAGAGGCAAAGGACAAGGAGGCTTTTGAAAAGGCCTTGGCTAAAGACGATTTTGATGTGGTAATTACTGATTTCAACATCCTCGGTTTTGAAGGGTTAGAAGTAGTTCATAAAGTCAAGCAAAGGTATCCTGATATACCAGTCATAATTGTTACAGGTACTGGATCAGAGGAAGTGGCAGTTACTGCCCTTAAAATGGGAGCAGATGATTATGTGATAAAAAATCTCTCCCATATAGCGAAATTGCCCCAAACTATCCTGCGTACCATTGAATCTAAAAAGGTCCAAAAAGAATTAAACCAGGAGCGAGAAAATCTTCGCTCTATCATGGAAAATATATCAGACGGTATCCTGGTTGTTGATAAGGATTATACCCTTTTGTATGCAAATCCTGCTGCACATAAGATGTTTGGGAGTCCCAAAAAAGGACTAATTGGTACTACTTTTGGCTATCCAATAACCTCTGAAACACCAATTGACATTGATCTTCCTTTGCGATCTGGTGGACCTGGTACTGCAGAGATGCTCATCACCCACGGTAAATGGAAGGACAAAGATTGCTTTATTGTAGTATTAAGAGATATAACTGAACGTAAAAAAGCAGAAGAAGAATTAGCAAAGGCAAAAAAGGCCGCTGAGGCTGCTAATCAGGCCAAGACGATCTTTTTGGCTAATATGAGTCACGAAATCCGAACCCCAATGAACGCTATTTTGGGTTTTGCTAACCTCCTTAGACAAGATCCATCTTTAACAGAAACTCAACGAACTTATGTGCAATCTATCTGCGATGCTGGCGAGCATTTACTGGCGCTGATCAATGACATACTTGAGATATCACGCATTGAATCAGGCCGTACAGAACTTAAATCTGAAGTATTCTCCCTTCACAACATGCTTGAGAACCTGAAGCTCATGATGGGGGACCAGGCACAGAAAAAAGGATTACAGTTTAATCTTTCCTATCCTAAAGCCTTACCTGAATTTGTAAAAGGAGATAGGCATAAACTCCAGCAAATTCTAATCAATATTATAGGCAATGCCATTAAGTTCACTGAAAAAGGTTTTGTATTAGTGAAAATAAAAGTGGAACCTTCTAATAAGCCTGATAAGTTGAGATTTATTGCAGAAGTTCAGGACAGCGGGCCTGGCATGAGCCGAGAAGAACAAGATAATATTTTCAACCTCTTTGAACAGGGAAGTGTTGGCAAAAGCTTAGGTGGTACAGGATTAGGTTTGAATATTAGCCGTGGTCTTGCCCGGCTAATGGAAGGCGATATCACAGTGGTCAGCGAAAAAGGGAAAGGGAGTACTTTTAGATTTGACGTGTTATTAACTCGTGTTACAAAAGAGACAGAGCCAACAAAAAGCATTCATACCCAAAAAAAGGTAGTTGGACTTGCACCTGACATAGCTCCTCCACGAATATTAGTGGTTGATGATAACCTGGCAAACCGTATCTTGCTTGTGGAGATGCTAAGGCCTATTGGTTTTGAGATTAGGGAGGCAGCCAATGGCCAGGAGGCCCTTGAGATATTTGAGGAGTGGCAGCCTCACTGTGTGCTCATGGATGTAAAAATGCCAGTTATGGATGGATATGAAGCCACACGACGTATCAAGGCCACCAAAGGGGGGCAGTCAACAGTGGTCATTGCTGTAACAGCCAGTATATTTCCCGAAAATAAAGCTAAAATTCAGGATGCTGGCTTTGATGCATTTATTCTAAAACCATTCAAATTAGAAAAAATACTAGACATTCTCAGCGAGAAATTAGGCCTTAAATACATATACAAGTGAAGAAAATGGAAATAAATACTAAAATTTGAAAGGATAGTTTGTTTTAGTGAAGATTTCACCATTATCCACATACCCCGTCTGTGTTTCAGGGTGGGTAACATAAAAATAGTTCCACGAGCTAATTCATCCCCTCATAAAAATTTACTGAAAAATAGTGATACCCATTGCAACGAAAAATAAAATACTCTATAATATAACAAAAGTTATAAAAATACAGGCGCTAACAACAGAAAATACCTAATGTCTAGTCTTGAAAAGGGATCCATTTGCAATTTCTGATAAATGGCTAGCTCCACTTGTTTGAACCATCTGCCCCAACTAAGATGCGTCTTCTCATAGATTTTTTCTTGAGATCCCTTGCCTAAGACCAAAGAGGAAATAGATCGAAAAGAACGTATCTAGATGAAATTAAGGAGTTTTTTTATGGAGAAGTATAACACTTCTGACAAGGATGACCCAAAAAATCAAAGATTGCGTCAAATTGCAGAAAAACAAGCCTCTTTGATGGAAGTTCCAGATCCTTCATCCCTAAGTCCTGAGGATAATATAAGGATTTTTCACGAACTACAGGCCCATAAAATCGAGTTGGAAATCCAGAATGAAGAACTTCGAAACACTCAGGAAGAGTTAGAGAAGTCCAGAGTTCGTTATAAAAAACTATATGATTTTGCCCCAGTGGGCTACGTCACCCTAAACGAAAAGGGGTTGATAATGGAATGCAACCTCACAGTCACCACAATGTTAGGCATAAACCGAATGGAGCTCATAAATAGGCCCCTCTCTAAGTTCATATCACCTGAACATCAGGGCATCTATTCTCTTCGTCGAAAAGCTTTGTTTGAAACAGGCAGGCCCCAGGTATGTGAAATACTAATGCTTAGACAAAATAACCCCCCAATCTGGACACAAATGGAAATGACATTAGGTCATGATTTAAAAGGCAATTGGGTTTGCCTCTGTGGTATTATTGACATTAATGATCGGAAAGAGGCAGAACAAAAACTTCAAAAGATCAATGAAAGACTTTCAGTTCTACATCATATTGACCGTGCAATTCTGTCAGCTAAATCCCCAGAATCAATTGTTCAAGCAGCGCTGGATGGGCTTTGGAAATTGGTGCCCTGCCAACGCATCACAGTTATACAATTTGATATGAAAAAAAATGAGGCTTTGGTTCTAGGTAGTGTTGTAAAAGGCAAATCAGAGGTTGGCAAGGAACTTCGCTTCCCTTTAACGGATATCCATTTGATTGATGAATTCAGACATGGGAAGATTCGTATCTATTCAGATTTGTTAGAATATCCCAAGAAAAAGACTCAAATTTTAAACCAATTAATAGCAGAGGGGATCCGCAATGTTGTCAACATACCTCTGATGTTCAAAAAAGAAATTATTGGGACCCTCAATCTAGGAGCTTCAGTTCCTGGTTGGTTCACTGATGAACATGTAGCTATTGCAAAGGAAGTGGCAATGCAGCTCGCTATAGCCCTGAGGCAGGCATGTTTATATGATCAATTAAAACAATATTCTAAAGAACTAGAATATCGGGTGGCTCAGCGTACACGACAGCTTGAGTGGGCCAACAAGATGCTAGAAGAGTTTGCCTATTCTGTTTCCCATGACCTAAAAACCCCCCTTAGGGCAATATTGGGGTTTACCCAAATTATCGCAAGACGCTATGCAAAGAGCCTAGAGAAGGAAGCACGTCACTATTTTGAAAACATTTTAGAGGCTGCAACCCATATGGAAGAGCTTATAAATGATCTCTTAAAATACTCCAAGCTTGGCAAGAACGCTATCTCGCTAATACCAGTTGAGCTTTCCAAATTGATTGAAGATGTGGTTTCAGAACTGGCAAATAGCGGGGTCACACAAGGAGCAGAAATCATTATTGATCCTGACCTTCCAGTGGTAGAAGGAGATGTCACACTCCTTAGGCAAATCTTTATCAATCTTATAGACAATGCGCTCAAATACCGCAAAAAAGATACTTCACACCGTGTAGAAATAAGGGCAAAAAGAGAAAATAAATCCGCACTTATTGAGGTAAGAGACAATGGTATTGGCATTGAACCAAAATATCAAGAGAAAATTTTTAATATTTTTCAAAGGTTACATAGTCAAAGTGCTTATCCAGGCACGGGCATAGGATTAGCTATTGTAAAAAGGGCTGTGCACTTGATGAACGGGAAAGTGGAGATAGAGTCGACACCTGGAGAGGGAAGTATTTTTAGAGTTAAACTAAAAATTGCAAGGATATAAGGATATTGCTTAAAACAAACTTTATATTTGAATTTTGATAAAAATTGTAGGAAAAAAGTTATATTCAGGTTAGAATGAGATAGACTTATAATTTTTGAAATCTAATGCGTTTTTGTAGGTGCAATCACATGATTAAAAAAGGGAGCATTCTTTTAGTAGAAGACAATCCCATGGATATCGAGCTTACCCTAAATGCCTTTGAAGAGATTCCACTGGATTATGAGATCTATGTGTTAAAGAGCGGAGAAGAGGCTTTAGATTATCTATTTGGTCGTAAAGAATTTTCTGATCGCCAAAAATATCCTTTACCTGATGTTGTGCTGCTGGACATCAAACTTCCTGGCATCAGCGGTATTGATGCCTTAAAAACTATCAAAACCACTCCTATTTTCAAACGGTTACCTGTGATTATTTTTACATCCTCTCAGGAAAAAAAGGACTTGATAATGGGTTATGATTTTGGTGCCAACAGCTATCTTGATAAACCTGTCTCGTTTGAGAACTTTCTAACCTCTATCAGGACTTTTGCTGAATACTGGCTAACACAAAACATCAAACCGCCTTTAGACACAAACAAATTGGAATAACATTATACTTCGCCTTCTTTATGTTAATGACAATTCATATAACATCCCATGTTGAAAGTAATAATCAGCCAGGTACTTTGAATATAATTAAGTTAATTAAATAAATTTTTTTAAAAAGTTAAAAATCATCAAAAAATTCTTGACTTAATCATACTCATATATATAATGACTTTCTGTCCGACGTTCCCCGGTAGCTCAAGCGGCAGAGCGGGTGACTGTTAATCACCATGTTGGCGGTTCAAGTCCGCCCCGGGGAGCTATTTAAGTTGACCTTTCAAAGACTAATTCCACTGAAATTGCTATCTCTTGCCAGGATGGAAAATAAAATCCACCCATTGTTTGTTAAACCATGGTTTGTTAAAGTGATTCAAAAATACCTATATTAAAGCCCTTTCCCTGGGGAATTTATTTTACCATATCCTACTCAACATCTTTCCATTCAGAAAGATATGGCGACCTATATTTGGGTTTAAGTTCCCTATAAGGACTATGAAAATGCATTGAATTTATATTGAATACCCACTATTAAAAAACTTTTTTAGGTTACCCCTCCAATATTTATTGTCAAGTAAGTAGAAGAATAAAAAATGAATTTGATTAAATGAGATAGATACTTACCTTGTTTAAGTCTAATTAGAAGATATCCCAACTTGACAGGATATCTAAGGCTATATATAAAATCAAATTCATTGACGCCATTAACATTTTATTCAGGAAGGTGAGGTTATGAGTTACTTAAAGGATCATGATCCAGAGATATGGAGGGCTATCTCTCTTGAAGAAAAAAGACAAAAGGAGACAATTGAGTTAATTGCATCTGAGAATTTCACATCTCCAGGAGTAAGAGAAGCTGCAGGGAGTTGTTTAACTCACAAATACGCTGAAGGATATCCAGGGAAAAGGTATTATGGAGGATGTTATAACGTAGATATTGTAGAAACCTTGGCCATTGAAAGGGTCAAGGCCTTATTTGGGGCGGAATATGCGAATGTGCAACCACACTCAGGGACGCAGGCAAACATGGGTGTTTATGCCGCATTCCTTGAGCCTGGAGACACCATTTTGGGCATGGATCTGGCCCATGGAGGACATTTAAGCCATGGAAGTAAAGTAAACTTTTCTGGTAGGTTATATAAAAGTTACTTTTATGGAGTAAACAGAGACACACAAAGGATAGATTTTGATCAAGTGAGAGAAGTTGCAAAAAAAGTCAAACCAAAATTGATAATTGCTGGTGCCAGCACCTATCCTAGGGTAATTGATTTTAAAAAATTCAGAGAAATCGCTGATGAGATTGGCGCTTATTTTATGGTGGATATGGCTCATATTGCGGGAATAGTAGCTGCTGGGCTCCATCCAAACCCTGTGAAATATGCACATGTGGTTACATCCACAACCCACAAATCTTTAAGAGGTCCAAGGGGAGGATTTATCCTTAGCACAAAAGAGTTTGAAAAAAAATTAAACTCCCATATATTTCCTGGAATACAGGGTGGTCCTTTAATGCATATTATTGCAGCAAAGGCAGTTGCTTTTAAAGAAGCCCTTGAAGAAGATTTTAAAGAATATCAAAAACAGGTTCTTTTAAATGCCAAGGCAATGGCTGAGGTTTTATTAGAAGAAGGGTTTGATGTGGTTACCAAAGGTACTGACAATCATCTAATTTTAATAGATCTGAGAAATAAAGGACTAACAGGAAAAGAGGCAGAAACTATACTGGAACAAGTTGGTATTACTGTTAATAAGAATGCTGTACCATTTGATGACAAACCACCAACTATAACTTCAGGTATAAGAATTGGATCCCCAGTTATTACCACGAGAGGAATGAGGGAAGATGAAGCACAGACTATTGCTAAGTTTATGATTTCAGCATTAAAACACAAGGACAATGAGACTATCTTGGCCAAAATAAAAAAGCAAGTAAGGGAATTTGCTCTGCAATTTCCTCTTTTTGTCCCTTCCCCTAAATATTATCCAAAGAGTAAGTCCTCATGTGAGAAAATAGCAATAGCCTGATAATTAAGGGAGATACCTAACACCCTGGTTTAATGGTATCTCCCTTTTAAATTTGACCCCGAAAGAATGGTTTGGGATATGATTAAAGATTACTTTTTAGGGGGAGATTATACTTTTTCTTTTCAAGGTAGTTTCCAAGTAAAATAGAGCTAAATATTACAAGGGGTATAGAGACTATAAGTCTGATTATAGTGAATTTTATACCCATAAATGAGGCCTCAAAAATGGTCATAGGGATTCTGCAAATTCCAGCAGCCCCCACGTAAGTAAAAATAACAGAGAGTTTTGCTCCTTTTTTAAATAGGGTATAAGCAACAGGAAATGCTACATACAAGCCACCAACTGTTGTTCCTGCAAGGAGTATCACCCAGAAATAACTCATCATGCCAGAATCTTTACCAAGATGTTTTTCCACTTTTTCTTTTTTGACCCACACTTCAAAAAGTCCAATTAGGATAAATGCACAAGGTAAAATCTTTAGCATCTCTATTGTAAATGTTTTAAAATTTAGTCCTATTTGTTTTCCTGGCTGAAAATCTATTATAAAAGATACTATAATGAATATAAAATAAAAGACAATAAATATGATTTTAATAAAATTGTTTTGTTTTTTCATATCAACTCTCCAAAGAAAAATCCAATTGTAACAGCAACAATGATGCTTATAATAAAGCTGATTAAATTTCTAATAATGGTAACCTTTGCGCCAAAATATTCTTTTTCCACAGGATAACTAAGCACTCCTACCATCATAAGGGTAGTAGTAAAGGCCGCTAACGCCATATAACTTACACCTTTTTTTAATAAAATTCCACACAAAGGATAGGCAATAAATCCTGGCATCAATGTAATAGAACCAAAAATAGAAGCTAATGTTACACTAAAAAAATTATTTTTTGATCCCAAATAATGCATTATCACCTCATCTGGCACTAAAAAAAGTGCTATGGAAACTAAAATGAGCATGATTAAAAAGGCAGGTAATATATTTGTAAATTTTTTGTATGACACTTGAATAGCCTTAATGGTCTTTTTCTTATCAAAAATAAAAGAAATTATAAGTGCCACTATTGTAATACTCAATAAGTAGTAAAACATATAAATCCCCTTTTTATTTTATTGGATAAAACGTTAAACATACCATCCATCTCAAAAGGTACATATCCATCTCATTGATTATATTTTCTTTTGCATAATTTAAATTTGCTCATAAATTTTTTGAATAAATTTTAAAAGTTAAGCTATAAAAGTCAACAAAAATATGTGAAAAACAGCATACTAGTTAGATAAGATCTTTGATGAGACATTGACGTAACGAGTGACACTAACTATCCCTAACTACAAATTTACGTATAGGAGAATATGGAGTCTGGTATCATTTAAAAAGAAGTTTTTTCTCTTCAGCTTTAAATTAAGTAATAACTATACGTTCTCATAAACTTTTTATTTTTTTATTTTTTACCTTGATAATTTTGCAAAATTAGTTAATATATATGTTAAAACTATAATAATAGGAGGTAAAGGGTTATGTCTGTTGTTACCATATCCAGAGGAAGTTATTCCAAAGGTAAAGAGATTGCTGAGAAATTGGCTCAGAGGCTAGGCTATAAATGTATTTCCAGGGATATAATTATTGAAGCCTCAAAGGAGTTTAATATACCTGAAGTAAAATTAATCAGGGCACTGCATGATGCTCCATCTGTTTTAGAAAGATTTACTTACGGTAAAGAAAGATATATAGCTTATATTAGATATGCCCTATTAAATCATGTAAGAAAAGACAATGTTGTGTATCATGGACTTGCAGGTCATTTTTTCTTACAAGGAATTCCACATGTGGTAAAGGTCAGGATAATAGCTAATCTTGAAGACAGGGTTAAAGAGGAAATGAAAAGGGCCAATATATCCGCAGATGAGGCAAGAAAATTACTTAAAAAAGACGATGATGAACGAAGAAAATGGGCACTTGCGCTTTATGGAATAGATACTAATAACTCTAAATTGTATGATGTGGTCTTTCACATAGATACTTTAAAAGTAGATGATGTGGTGGATTTATTGGAGCAAACAGTTAAGAGACCGTGTTTCCAACCAACTGAAGAGTCTCGTAAGATTTTGGAAAATAGATATATAGAAGCAAAGATAGTGGCTAGCCTTGTTGATGAATATCCTCATGTAACAGCAACTTATAACAATGGAAAGGCCTTCATTTCCTTAAAAGTTCATCCATGCAAAGAAGATGAGGCCAGGAAAAAAATCGAGGATATATTAAAAAGAGATGACATACTTAAAGATATTAATTTTGAACTGTTTATAAAGCCTTTGGATATGTATATACCTGATTAAGCTACTTAGCTAAATGAAGTTTGTAGCATTATTTGCATAGGGAAAATTGGAGTTATTTGCCATGGTTAGGAGTAAAGAGTATAATGTTAAAGGTAAATTTTGAACCAAGTTTTGATTGTGCCTGTCCCTTTGTGATGGCCACTATAGGATTTATGATATATGTATTTTAGGTGAATATTTTTAGAGGGTATTGAGTTCTCCCCAAATTATTATTGGAGGGGAGTATTCTTTTACCCTCTTATCTTCCAAATGATCTTACTTCCAAGCTCACCATTTCTTCACTTAGAGCAGGAAATTTTTTTTAAGATATTTTTTAGTTCTCTTCTATTCTTTAATTCCTTTAAGATCCCCGAAAGTTAGCAGGTTCTTTTTCATTTATCCATACATAACTTTTATTATTCTTTAATCTTTTCCATATGCTTTAAAAATTCATTATCAGATGATAGAATTATTGTAGAATTTTGATCAAAAATATTTTTATATGCATCAAAGGATCTTATTAAATCAAAAAACAGACGATCTTGTTTAAAGGCCTGAGCATAGATCTTTGTTGCTAATGCATCCCCTTCACCTTTAATAATCTCCGCCTTTTTATTTGCCTCAGCTAAAATTACTGCCCTTTGCTTTTCAGCTTCAGCTCTTATCTTTGCAGCCTGCTCAGCACCTTCAGATCTGTATTGCTTTGCCTCCCTTTCCCTCTCTGATCTCATCCTTGCATATATTGCCTTTAGATTCTCTGGGGGCAGATCTGTCCTTTTTATTCTCACATCAATTACGTCTATTCCATATTTTTTGAGCTCTTTTTTCACATTTTTGGTAACCTCTGCCATTATTTCGTTTCTTTTAGAGGAGACAATGTCTATTAAATTATATTTTCCAAATGCTACCCTAAGTTCAGAATAGACTATATCATCTAATCTTGTGATGCCACCGTTTATTGTTCTTGCGGTCCTGTAAAAAAGAAGAGGATCATAAATTCTCCATCTCGTGTAATTGTCCACAACTAATGTCTTCTTATCTTTAGTAATCACCTCTGCAGGGGGAGAATCATATTCTAACACCCTATAATCATACTTTTGAACATGCTGAATAAAAGGTAATTTAAAATGAAGACCTGGAGCAACAGATCTTCCTACAGGCTTTCCCAGCTGTAACACTATTGCCCTCTGAGTCTCATCCACAACAAAAAATGATTGGTATAACAAGCCAAGCAAGACTATTATGCCTAAAAACAATCCACTAGATTTATTCATTTTTTCCCCTCTTTCTTTATCTTATCTATATTTCTACTATAATTATTTTTTGTTCTTTCTAACATTGGCAAGATAGGAAGTGCCTTTTTTCCCAATGAATCTGAGACAATAATCTTATTTTTTACTGTCCTCAAAACATGTTCCATGGTTTCAAGATATAATCTTTTGCGTGTAACTAAAGGGGCCTTTTTGTATTCCTTTAACAGGGCTAAAAACCTGGCAGCCTCACCCTGCGCTAGCCTTATCTTTGTCTCTTTATATGCCAATGCCCTATTTACTATTTCTGCTGCCTTTCCTCTTGCCTTTGGAATAATTTCATTCTTATATGCCATTGCCTGATTTATGAGCCTGCTCTTATCTTCCCTTGCAGAGGCCACATCCTTAAATGCATCTAACACTTCTTTAGGAGGATGAACATCCTGAAGCTTTACTGCAACAACCTGAATTCCACTATTGTAATTATCTAAGATTTCTTGAAGAAGTGTAAGTGTCTTATTTTGAATGGAAAACTTCTCTGTTGTAAGCACAGCATTAATCTGATTATTCCCAATTACTGCCCTCATTGCTGCCTCTGCTGCATCTTTTACTGTCTTTTCCTGACTACTTATATTAAAAAGATATGCATATGGATCCTTTATTTTATATTGAACAATAAATTGTACATCAACTATGTTCTCATCTCCTGTGAGCATCATAGACTCTTTTGGAACAGGTCTGTATGTATTTATACCTGTGCCCACATAGGAACTTCTAAACCCTATCTCTATTCTCTTTATACTTGTTACACTTGGAGTAACCACTGTTTCTATTGGATAGGGAAGGTGAAAATGAGGACCAGGTGGTGTTATCCTATTAAAGGCCCCAAAACGTTTAACTACACCAACTTCATCTGGATTCACAATATAAAAACCACTCATAAGCCACAATAAGATAACAGTACCTATCAAAATCTTTCCAAAATTTCCTTTAAAAGAATCAAATGGCAATTTCTCCTTTAACTGAGACAAATCTGGTTTTGGTGATTTACTACTTTTGGCAAATTTTTCCCTTCTTTGTTCTAACTTATCCCAATCCCAATTCACAATCATCCCCCTTTACATCTATATTGAACGTGTTAAGTTTTAAATATTGCAGAATATATAAGGATCGTCAATTAATTTTTCTCTTTAACCTCTTGCTTTCTTATAAAAAGAGATTTAAATAGAACTGAAAGAACCAGAAAAATAAGGAGGGATGCAAGTGAAGGATATAAAAAAAGAAATATTTAGGGCATATGACATAAGGGGCATAGTGGATAAGGATTTTGATGAAGAGTGGGTAGAAGTCTTTGGAAAGACATGTGGTACTTATTTTTTGGAAAAAGGATATAAAAAATGTGTAGTGGGAAGGGACTGCAGACACAGCTCCCCTGCATATCAAAAGGCCTTGGTTAAGGGACTGTTATCTACAGGGATAGATGTTGTGGTCCTGCCAATGGTTCCAACTCCTGTGTTTTATTTTGCAGTAAAATATCTAAAATTAAATTCAGGAGTCATGATCACTGCGAGTCATAATCCACCAGAATTTAATGGATTTAAGGTGTGGGCTGGCGAGGATACAATACACACTACTGAAATAGAAAAATTATATGAGCTTATGAAAAAAGGAGATTTTGCAAAAGGTGATGGCTTTGCAAGTGAATTTAACGTTGTACCAATTTATATAGAAGAAATCGTAAAAGGGATAAAATTAGAAAATCCAGTAAAGGTAGTAGTGGATGGAGGAAATGGGACATCTGGTAATATCTGTAAAGAAATTTTAGAAAAATTAGGCTGTAATGTATATTGCTTATATTGCGATCCTGATCCAGATTTTCCCAACCACCATCCTGATCCCACTGTGTTAGAAAATATCAAGGATTTGAGAAATAAGGTGGTGGAGGTTGGAGCCCATTTGGGCATTGGTTTTGATGGGGATGGAGACAGGATTGGAGTTGTTGACGAAAATGGAGATGTTCTATATGGCGACCAAATACTTGCCATATTTGCCAGGGAGGTACTAAAGGAACATCCAGGTGCAAAGATCATTGGAGAAGTAAAGTGCTCTCACTTGCTTTACAAAGATATTGAAAAACATGGGGGCGTTCCAATTATGTGGAAAACAGGCCACTCTTTAATAAAGGCAAAGATGAGACAAGAGGGTGCTATTTTGGCAGGTGAGATGAGTGGCCATATGTTTTTTGCAGACAGATATTATGGTTATGATGATGCAATTTATGCTGGAGCAAGGCTGATTGAGATAATTTCAAAGGATCCTGAGAAAAAATTGAGTACATATCTTTCAGACTGGCCAAAGACTTATAATACACCAGAAATAAGAATGGATTGTCCTGAAAATATAAAATTTCAAGTGGTGGAAAAGGCTAAGGCCTATTTTAAAGAACATGCCTCAGATGGAGAAGTCATTGACGTAGATGGAATAAGAATCAACTTCAAAGATGGGTGGGGACTTATCAGAGCATCAAATACTCAACCTGTACTTGTCCTAAGATTTGAGGCTGAAAGCGAGCAACGACTTAAAGAAATCAGGGAATTTTTTGAAACACCTTTAAAAAAATGGATTGCTGAGTTGAGTTGATGTTAAGGTTTGGACCAATAAGAAAAGATTCATCACCCCTGGCTGGTCTTCTTAGGACTACGGGGGTGGTTATTGTGTTTTTTATTGCAGGGCTGCTTTTTTGGAAAAATTATGAACATACCCTTGAACAGATCATTAGCAAACAAAATATATATGATGAAACCAAGACCCTAAACAAGTTTCAAAGAAACTTGCTCAAAGATTTTGCAAGGTATCTAAAAAAAACATATGGCATAAACTTTGTTGTAAATATAAGAAAAAAAGAATTAAAATACCCTAAAAATCTGACAAATACCTTATTTATTGGGATTGGGATTGAGAAAAAAGAATGTAAAATATGGTTTCCAGTTTTACTAAAAAAGAGTCTGCCTAAAGATTTTGTGGATTATATGGAAGGCTCATATTGTAAGGAACTTCTTAAAAATACATGGCCTATTGCCCTTGTTAATGGGATAAAATTTATTTATAAAGAGCTTAAAGAACTTGAAAATGAATATAAAAAAACGACAAATTGATAACTTACCCCATGTAATTATTTATACTGATGGTGCATGTCTTGGGAATCCAGGACCTGGAGGATGGGCTGCTATATTAAAATATAAAGAGTTATCCAAAGAAATAAAGGGTGGAGAAGATTTTACTACTAATAATAAAATGGAATTAACTGCTGTGATAAAAGGGCTTGAGGCATTAAACAAAAGATGTAAAGTGGATATATATACTGATTCAAGATATATTCATGATGCTATAAACAAAGGATGGCTTGATAAGTGGCAACAAAACAAATGGAAGACATCCTCTAAAACAGATGTTAAAAATAGAGAGCTGTGGAAAAGATTAATCCAACTTTTACAAAAACATGAGGTAAAAATTCACTGGATCAAAGGACACCATGGACAAAAAGAGAATGAACAATGTGATGAGATCGCAAGGCAAGAGGCAAAAAAAAGAAAAAATCCATGAGAAATTAGGAGAAATAGAAAAGATTATTGGGTATAAGTTTAAAGATAAAAAACTACTAATAACTGCTTTGACTCATTCATCTTATAAAAATGAAAATCCAGAAATAAAAGAACACAACGAGAGACTGGAATTTCTAGGAGACGCAGTTATTGAATTATGTGTTAGTGAGGAACTTGTAAAGAGGTTTCAAAATGCAAGAGAAGGAGAACTCACTAGCACAAGGGCATATCTGGTAAATGAATATGCACTTGCCAGTGTTGCCAGAAAAATTCGATTGAATCAATTTATACTTCTTGGAAAAGGTGAAGAGGCGCAAGGAGGGAGGGAAAGGGATGCGAATCTGTGTGATGCACTTGAAGCACTCATAGGTGCTATATTTTTAGATGGTGGTTATTTAAAAGCAAAAAAATCAGTTCTCTCCTTACTGAAAGACATGTGGCCATCAAAATGTATTGAAAGGGTCAAAAAAGATTATAAAAGTCATCTACAAGAAATAACACAAAAACTCTATAAAGAAAGACCAAAATATATGGTAATAGACAGTTTTGGTCCTGAACATGCTAAATCTTACAAGGTCAAGGTAATTCTACCTACTAATGAAAGTTTTGAGGCAATTGGATCTAGTATAAAAGGTGCAGAACAGCTTGCTGCAAAAAAGGCAATAGAAACATGTATTAAAGATAAATTATAGGCCTATGCTCATATCATACAAATACAATTTTATATTTGTACACATTGCCAAAACAGGTGGAACAAGCATAAGATCTGCATTAACACCTTTACTACTAAAGGATCCTTTTAGGATTATACAATATTTTTTTAATAGAATCAGTGCTATCACAAACCACAAGGCAGGAGTAAAATTTCCAAGACATGCTAAGATAATAGCAGCATATGAGATATTACCAAGAGATGTTTTTAATAAAATGTTTAAATTTGCCTTTGTGAGAAATCCATGGGATCTTCAGGTGAGTTCATATCATCATGTAAAAAGGGAACGCCCACACCTTTTAAAAAATATAAATAGCTTTGAAGATTTTTTAAAATTTAAATTAGAAGAGGATAGACCATACCACTATATACTTGATGCATCAAAAGAACCTCAGTGGTTTTCCCTTATCGATCTCTCAGGGAATTGTCTTATGGATTTTGTTGGAAGATTTGAAAATCTGGAACAAGATTTTCAAAAGGTATTATCAATGCTGGGAATAAATAAAAAAATAACCTTACCCCATAAGAGAAAATCTCAAACAAGAGAAAAAGATTATAGAAGATATTATAATGAAAGATCCTATGAATTAATAGAAAAACATTTTAAAGAAGATATAGAACACTTTGGGTATACATTTTAAAATAAAAAACAGGAGGGAAAATTATGTTTAGTGGAATTATGTTGATCATTGGTTTTGGAATGGTAGGTATGTGTCTATATTTTTTACAAAAAGAACATGGATATACAGATGAAAAATAAAAAAGTGCTTTGTTTTTTCACATACTAACATATTGTTCAGGAAAAATCATGAAAGATCCCTACATGATGCAAAGAATAAAAATGGTGGAAGATCAAATAATAAGACGGGGGATCAAAAATCCTTTAGTGATAAATGCCATGAAAAAGGTCCCAAGGCACATGTTTGTTCCTGAAAACATGATCCATAAAGCCTATGATGACTCTCCTTTGCCCATTGGACATTCTCAAACTATCTCACAACCATACATAGTAGCCTACATGACAGACGCACTACAACTTACAGGAGATGAAAAAATCTTAGAAATTGGAACAGGAAGTGGTTATCAAGCTGCAATATTGGCTGAGATTGCAAGAGAAGTATACACAATAGAACGCATTGATGCTCTGGCAAAACAGGCTGAAAAAACCTTAAATGCATTGGGTTACAAAAATATCCATATACATGTTGGGGATGGGACATTGGGCTTAGAAGAATATGCTCCATATGATGCTATAATCGTGACTGCTGGAGGGCCTTATGTGCCTGAGACATTAATTGATCAACTAAAAGTAGGTGGACGACTGGTCATGCCTGTTGGAGAATATAAATATGGTCAAGATCTAGTGAGAATAACCAAAGGAATTGACAACAAAATCAATAAAGAGACCCTCACAAGTGTCATCTTTGTTCCCCTTATTGGTGAAAAAGGATGGAGCAATTAGACTTAACAAAACTTCCAGAAGGACCAGGGGTCTATCTTTTTAAAGACCAAAATGAAAAGGTGATATATGTTGGTAAAGCAAAAAATATAAGAAAAAGGGTCTCGCAATACTTTTACTCAAAACAAGATTCACCAAAGACAAAGGTACTAGTATCCAAGATAAAAAAGATTGATTTTTTTTGCACACATTCTGAAAAAGAGGCCCTTTTATTAGAATATAATTTAATAAAAAAGTATAGGCCAAAATACAACATCGTTTTAAAAGATGATAAGTCTTATCTACTATTTAAAATTGACTTAAACCATGAATATCCAAGAATAGAAATCACGAGAAAAACACAATACAAATCCAATTGTAAATACTTTGGACCATACACATCAGCAAAGGCTGCAAGGGAAACTTATAAAATTCTAAATACCATTTTTCCCCTAAGAAAATGTAAAGAAACTGTTTTTAAAAATAGGACAAGACCATGTCTGCAATTTCACATAAAAAGATGTCTTGGTCCATGCTGTACTGAAGTAAATAGAGAAGAATACATGGAACTTATAAAAGAAGTTGAACTTTTTTTAAAGGGAAATAGTGATGTGTTAATAAAAAAATTAGAAAAAGAGATGTGGATAGCTGCAGATAAGTTAGAGTTTGAAAAGGCAGCCTTGATAAGGGATAAAATAAAAAAAATAAGATACACTTTAAAAAAACAGAGAGTGATAATCCCGAAAAATATAGATATGGATGTGTTTTCTCTTGATAAAAAAGAAGATCTTATTGGTGTTGGAATCTTACTTATTAGAAATGGAAGACTTATTGATCAAAAAAAGTTTATTTTTAGAGGTGAAAAAATAGAATTTCAATTGTGTTTTCACAATGAACAAGAGGTATATATAGAGATATTACAATCAGTTATGTATCAACTATATAGCCTAAGTTCCATGATCCCTGATAAAATCCTATTGCCTTTTAAACTTGAAAACATGGAAATAAAGGAGTTTTTAAAAGAAAAAAAAGGGAAAAACGTTGCACTACTTTCACCTACTACTAACGAACATAAGGATTTATTAAGACTAGCTAGTTTAAACATCTTTAAAGAGGAGCCAGCTTCACATTTAAAAGAATTAATAAAATTATCAGAAATTCTAAAGCTAACAAATATCCCTAAAAGGATCGAAGTGATTGATGCCTCCCACATTGGAGGAGAATATCCCATGGTAGGTCTTGTTGTAATGGAAGAAGGAGAACTAAAAAAAAATGAATACAGGATCTACCATCTTAAGGAATTAGGAACAACTAGAGACGATTATCTTATTCTAAGAACCTGGGCAAAAAAACGGGTGTCATCAGGTCCTCCCTGGCCAGATCTTCTCATTATAGATGGCGGCAAAGGTCAATTACACGTGGTGGAAAAATCCTTTTTAGAAGAATTAAAAGATATCCCTTTTAAGATCATCTCCATTGCAAAGGGGAAAAATAATGAAGAAGACAGGGTTTATATTTCTCACCGTAAAAATCCATTGCCTCTTAAACCTGGCTCAAAGGAACTTCTTTTAATTAAATTTTTAAGAGACAATGTGCATAGATTTGTCCTATCAAAGACAACTGTTGCAGCAAAAAATAGTCTAGTCACAAGTGAGATAGAAAAAATAAAAGGCATTGGGAAAAAAAGGGCGAAACTTCTTTGGGATGAATTTAAGTCTTTGGATAAACTGCTAAGTGCCTCTGCTCACGAATTAAAAAATGTAAAAGGTATTGGGGAAAAAAGGGCAGAAGAGCTCTTTTTACACTTGCAAAAATTAAAGGAACAGTTTAAATCTTTAAAAAATTAAGAAGAAATGTGGGGTCAGCTGAATGGATATAAAATACGCAAAACCTTTTATTGAAGCCACAATAAATGTGCTCTCAACAATGGCGATGATTACCCCTAAAGCAAAAAAGCCTTATGTAAAAAATAATAATAAGGCATTTGGTGATGTGTCAGGTATAGTGGGTTTTACCACATCAGATGGACTTAAAGGGGTAATGAGTATTTCTTTTTCTAAAAAATGCGCAATACATATAGTAAAAAATCTCCTTAGAGACGATATTCAAAACCTACTTGAAGATGTTCAAGACGCTGTTGGTGAAATCACAAATATGATCTCAGGTCAGGCAAGGGCCAAGCTCGTGAAAATGGGAATCACAGCTCAAGGAGCAACACCAACTGTTATTTTAGGGACAAATCATACAATAGCCCACATTACCCACGATAAAATAATTGCAATTCCTTTCACTACTGAATGTGGAGATTTTGTAGTTGAATTTAGCATGAACAAATAAAAAATAGAAATTATAAAAAAAGGGGTTGGATTATGACAATAGATAAAAACATGAGAATCCTTGTAGTTGATGATTTTTCTACCATGAGAAGGATTATAAAAAACATATTAAAACAACTTGGTTTCACAAATGTGGTTGATGCAGATGATGGAACCACTGCATGGGAAATCTTAAACAAGGACAAAATAGACTTTATTATCTCAGACTGGAACATGCCAAAAATGTCTGGGATTGAACTTTTGAGAAAGGTAAGGGCAAGTGAAGAATTTGCAGACATCCCTTTTTTAATGGTCACTGCTGAAGGTCAGCAGGAGAATGTAATTGAAGCTGTACAGGCAGGGGTATCTAACTATATTGTAAAACCCTTTACTCCTGAGACCTTTGAACAAAAGATCAAAAAGATATTTGAAAAGAAAAAAAATAAAAAATAAAAAGGGCCTAGCTCTGGCCCTTTGTAAAGATCACTTTGTGTCTTTTTATCTCAACTACAACACCTTTTGGAAATTGTATCTTTTTCTCTCCATTAAATTCCACAATACCCTTATCTAAATTATTTAGATTTGAAAAAAGGACACTTCCTTTAGATAGATCCTCCACTATAGCCTTTAGCCATCTTAAACGAATGGTTTTTGAAATGGGCAAAAATTCTGATCTCAGGACAGTGGTATAAGGCCCTTGCCTTTGTTCTTTTTTTCTAAGAGCGTGTAAAACAGAAGAAAAATATTCATCATCAAGCCTTGCAAGTTCCCAAAGATTTTTTATGGATTTTAAAAAATTTGGGTTTTCTTTAATAAATAAAGGTAAAATATTATGTCTTACCCTATTTCTTCTAACATTTAGCTCATAATTGGATAAGTCTTCAACCCACTTGAGATTAACTGCCTTTGCAAAGTGTATCAATCTCTTTTTTGGCACAAAAATAATGGGTCGTAAAATAGATCTCTCTTTTTCGAAGGGTTTCATACCTCCAAGGGTAGGCCAACCTACCCCTCTTAGAAGCCGCATAATAACATCCTCTGCAAGATCATTTAAATGATGGGCTATTGCTATATAGTTTGCTGAGAGTTTCTTCTTTATGCCCTGCAAAAACCTATATCTGATAATTCTTGCGCCTTCTTCAATCCCCCTTTTTGTTGCTTTACAAAAGACTTTTACATCAGAAGATCCACCAAAAAATTCAATTCCTTCTTCATCACATAAGTTCTTTATAAATACAAATTCCTTTTTTGCTTCTTCCCTTAGTCCATGGTTTAAATGTGCAACAACGATCGAAAAACCTAATTTTTGTTTTAAAAGATTTAAAATGGACAAAAGCACCATTGAGTCAACTCCGCCTGAAACTGCTACAACTATTTTTTTATCACACAAATCAATTCCAAGATCATTTACTAAAAAATTTTTTACCTTTAGACAAAGCTTGACTTCAGAAGGTGGTATTTCATTGAAAGATTTAGGAAGCATACTTATGCTTTTATTGTTTTGTCATTGGCATTTAACAGATTGTCTATTAAATCTATAACATAGTTTCTCTGCTCAGTGGTTGCATAAGAGATACATTCACATCTTATCTTTCCTGTTGGTCTTATCAGAAGTTCCACCTTTATCCAATTTTTCCCAAGTTCCACAGAAAATATATATGGCCCACATGTAGTTAAATGTTCTTTTTGTATCTCTGTAAGTAATTCATTGGGAACTTCTATCCAAAAAATATCAGTAATTGGATTCTTAAATCCCCTATCTTTTAAAGACCTTTCAAATTTCTCCAATTCATTTCTGCGCAACTCATCAATAAAATAACTTCTCACCTAAAACCCCCTCTTTTTCTGTAAAGTTTAATACCCCCCATAGTCCAATTAAGATTGCCTCAGCAGCATTGTGGTTTAGAGACTTTGGAGATGAAAGTCCAGAACTGATAATTATGTTTTTTGCATAAACAATAGCTCTCTTTTTCGCCTCCTGAGATTTCATCTCTTTTTTACCAAAAAACTTCTCACGCCAAATATAAGGCTCAACATAATAACATGGCACATTGAGCTTGTTTGCCCAATGAAACCAAGGCCTTCCAAAAATTTTACTGCCTTCAATCACAATGCATTTTATTGGACTTTTACTTGATATCTTATGTAAGATTGTGTATATACCTTTTTTAAGTTTAGTTCTGGTTCCAAAATTATGGGACCAGTACCAAAGGAGTTTTCCATTATCCAAAAAATGGGCCAGGCCTATTTTTATGCCAAGATCAACGCCTATTATGGATTTCACTAAATACTTCCTGCTGTTGATACCTTTTTATGTTTCTTTGCTTATGTTCCCATCTTGTTCAAAAAAGGTATCTATAAATTATCATCAAAATTTCTATAATTCAAACTCTAAATCTCCTTCCTATTATCAAAAAGGGATCGCATCATGGTATGGTCCTAATTTTCATGGAAAAAAGTGTGCCAGTGGAGAGACGTATAATATGTATGCATATACTGCTGCACATAAGACCCTCCCATTTAATACCTTAGTGGAAGTGACCAATTTATATAACAATAAAAAGGTAATCGTGCGTATAAATGACCGTGGCCCCTTTAAAAAAAATAGAATAATCGATTTGTCATATGCAGCTGCAAAAAAGATCAACATGTTAGGTCCTGGTACAGCTCCTGTTGTGTTAAAGGAAATTAAAGCTCCAACAACTAAAAAATATTACTATATTCAGGTTGGATCATTTGAAAGCAAAATAAATGCATATAGGACATACTTTTCACTTAAAAAAATGGGCTTTTACCACGCAGAGGTAAATAAAGTAAAAGTGGGAAACAAACAATTTTGGCGTGTAACTAGTGGAATCTACCATTCCAGAGAGAGGGCAAAAAATGCCCTCTCTAAAATAGGTGCTCGCTATCCCAATGCATTTATTGTGGCTCGTTGAGCTCACTTCTAAACTTTCTAGATATTCTAAATACACATACCCGTCTTGGAGGAAGAGTGATGGTCTCATCAGTCTGAGGATTTCTACCCTTTCTAGCAGCCTTATGATAGCTCTCAAACTTTCCAAAGCCACTTATTAACAACTCTTCATCTTCTTTTATGGCCTCTTTCATAAGGGATATAAGATTATCCACATATTCCTTAATATCCATTTTATTAAGCCCAGTTTTCTCATAAATCTTTTCCACTATTT
>JAMOPG010000217.1 GCA_027064715.1 Desulfobacterales bacterium | reverse complement strand
TACAAGACCACTAAACAGATCTATAAATTTACTTTTCTCACTCATGCTTTCCCTTGAATGAAACTGAATATAAGCCTCATCTATAAGAACAACACTTCCATCTGGAAACTCGTCATCATATAAAGGAATTATCCACCCTGGTAAAGTTTTTACTTTATCTTCAGGAAAACCAAAAACAGCTATCTGCCTTCTCGGATACCTTATATGCATGTATTCAAGTATTCCATAAGCAAGGCAACTTTTACCGCTTCCTATACCTCCTGCTATAAGACATAAGCCAGTTTTTGGTATCAGTTTTATAAGTGTGGGGTTTAATAGTTTGCCTTGAATTATTCTTTTAAGCACATCAATACTCATATTGTTTATATTTTAATCCCTCTATCTCTCATTATTTCGGCAAGTTCTTTAGCCCTATTAGGACATTGTTTTGCCCATCTCGAATCGAGCATTTCTTTGTATGCTGTTTCTGGATCTTTATTTTTTATAGCCTCTAATGTCTTTTTAAAACCAAAAACTTTATTTATTCCCATCTGGAATATCATCTCAATTAGCACTTCCTTACCTTCTGGAGTTAAATTTCTTTTAACACCCTCTGGTATCTTAATTATAAAATCTTTTATAGCTTTATTTATATCCTCAATAAGCATAAATTCTGCTGTCTTCTGAGATATGCCATCCTCCAAGTTATGCCCATATCCTATTGTAAGGTGTCCTTCTGTATCTCTGTATGGAAAAAGTCTGCAACCTTCATGGATCTTTATTCTTTCCTTAAGCCTTGTAATATCTATATCTAACATGATGCCTCCTCCAAGTTCAACATATCCAGAAAAAGATTCTTCAATCTTATTTAAATATCTATCAATTTCATATATTAACCCTATAGCATTATTTAAAAGATTTATAACTTCTTTCTTTATGCCTTCTATGCAAACTATGCTGTTTCTTATGTTATGTTCTAAATTAATTTTTTCCCCTCTTTCCATCCACCATCAAGTCCAATATAGCTTTAATCTCAGCAAGCATTTCTCCTTGCCTATCAGTTTTATCTGATATTTTTCCTATCTGCGTTTGCATACTTGTTATTGTTCTAATTAAATCCTTCATTGCTTCGTCAAAAAGATGTTTATCAACCTTTCTTTCATCAAAAAATCTTTTAGTGCAATCAATCTTATTATGTAGTGTCCTATATAAAGCAAAAATCAAACCAACAATAGCTATTCCAGAACTAACCATTACTTCTATCATAAACGGACTCCTCTTTTTTCACGCAATACGCATAGTATATCCTTGAGGATATATCATCCTCTCTTTCCCACTTAAGGACAAAATAACCTTTGCTGTTTATTAATTCTTTGGCTTCTGATAGAGAATGGTCTTTTAAATCTACTCTAAATATTTCTATTTTTTTAATTGGTAAATGCATATTTAATAATTAACAAAACGCATCAAAAAAAGTCAATACCTAAAATAGTTTCATCTGATCTCCATGTATATCATAGTTCATCCATAAGCTTTCTTCTCTAACAAATTCTTCATTATTAATGATAGCACCATTGCCTAACGCACCATTTTGTCTTGTTCTCCCAACAGCAAAACACCCAAAAGTTCTTGTTACCCTAATCCATCCTCTTTTCTCAAGTCTCTTATATATTTCATTAGGATAGCCACTTAATATAAATTTACACTTATTTTCATATTTTATAAGCAAATCCACCAAATCATTATGGTCATCATCTGTCATTTCATGCTCATATCCGCCTTTCTTTCTTGTCGATTTTACATATGGCGGATCCATATAACATACAGAATTATTATAATCCCAAGCTGATACATATTTTTCTATGCAGTTTCTAAAATCAAGGCATTCTATCTGAACTGACATTATTCTTTTATGTATATAAGGCAAATCTTCAATTGAACTTAAATACCTTGATACGCTACCAGAAAAACCTCTTTCGCTTTTAGTAACAGCCATACTAATCGATTGGCAGAAATTGCCAGAAAAACTGGTCCTAGCCAGATACCAAAATGTATATGCTTTATCAATTTCATCCTTAAATTCCCCTTTTCTCCATTTATCTCTCATATAATAATATTCACACCTACTATATGGAGTAAGAGATACAAGTTTAAATAATTTCTTAAATTTCTTGGGATCCCTTAATACCGAGAAAAGTGTATATAGCCCTTCATTAATATCATTATAAACTTCAAATTTACTTTTATGCTTCGCAAATAATAAAGATGCTCCACCTCCAAAAGGCTCAAGATAAAAATCGTGTTCTGGAATATATTTCAGTATCCATTTAACAATATTCCCCTTTCCTCCAAACCATGTAATGGGAGAACGTGGCATATATATTCCCTCCTTACTCAAAACTCAAATTTTATTTCCAGTTCTCGTTATTAAAAAACTTTGCTTTTACTTCATCTAAAGGTAATATATCCCAATCCTCTGGATCTTCCCGTTTTAAAGATTCTTCTGTAAAAACAACCCAAGCTATACCATCATCAATATATGATACCATCATCAATTTTTGTCCGTTTTTACCAACCAAATAACAATAAGTATGCCACCTTTCTACTTCGACTTTTATAAAAAGCGACGGAAATATCTCAGAACAAAAAATCTGACCTTCTTTACGATTTGTGTTCCATATTACAAGCGGAAAATTTAACTTAAATTTAGGCTTAATGTTTGGAAGGCTATCTTTAAAAGCTTCATAAAGCACCTGGCTTACATCCTTCACATCATACTCATTGTTTTGCATATTTAAACCTCCTTTATTATTTTTTTATTGTCTCTGCGTTTCAAAAACCATTGGCATAATAACAGCCAAACAATTATCATCCTCTGGCGTTATCATCATAGCAGATTTTTCTCCAGTAAAGGATAAAACAACATTATCTGACTTTAGATTTACCAATGATTGAATTAAAAATTTAGGATTAACCGATAATTTAAGTTCATCAACACTTGACGACATATCAACCTTAATCTTTTCTGAAAAACTGCCATAATTACTACTGGATGATATTTTAAATAAATCTGGTTTAACCAGATAAAACGTAGCACGTTCATATCCATCATTAGAAAACAAAAGCGACTTTCTTAACGATTTAATTAATTCCCTTCTGTTTATAGTAAGTTTTGCTATTACTTTGCTGTCTTCAGGTATAGCTTCTTTGTAATCAGGAAATTTACTAACAACTGGTTTTGTAATATATCTAATTGCCTCAGTTTCAAAGCCAAAAGACCCTTTTCTACAGAAAAACAGAACAATATTGCCATTTTTATTTTTTACAAGATAATTATAAAGAACTTTAATTGAATCTTTATGTATTATAGTAGAAAAACTATGCCTATCGTAATTTATGTCAATAGCAGCTAAAGCAAGTCTTGACCCATCAGTTGCTACAAATCTCATTTCTTCTTCGCTACCATCAACCTCGATATTAATAAAATAAAAATTTGTTTTATCAGTTGCATAAATGGAATTTTTAAGGGCATGCAATAAAATATCATTTTCAATTACAATAGAAAAAAACTCCTCATCTTTTATCGGATCAAAATCCACATCTTCACTTACTGTATTAAGCAGTATAACAGATTTACCGCTAACAACTTTTAATTTACTTTTGTCTTTCAGAAAATGCATTAAAATATTATCATCTCCAGAATTTTTGACTATTTTTCTTAAAATAAAAGCATCAACATAACATAAGCCTTTTTCTTCTGCTTCTGTATAAATAAAAGATTTAGCTATACTGGTAGTATCCCATCCAGATATTTTAACCATGTTGTCTTCTGCTAAAATACCACAATATGGATAAAACGATGATTTTAATTCAGAACAAACAAAATCAAGCGATTTTAGTAAATCGTTTTTCTTTGCTGTAAACTTCATCTTTTACCTCCTTATCTTTATTAAAATCGGTATCTCCAGCATCTATAAGCAAAGACCTTTTTATCTCATACACTATCTGCTCTTCTATCTCTCTTACAGACTTCTCTGCTTTGTTTATTAAAATGGATAATAAACCATATTTTTGTAAAATCTGTTTTAATTTTTGTGGATTTATTTTGATAGACTTACATTTCAACCCATTTATCCTCGTTTGTTTTAAACACTTCTTGCAAAGTGTAGTAATAACTACACAACCACTTTTATATGGCTCAAATTTTGCTCCGCAGACGCTACATACCCTCTTATCTTTTTCTTTTGCCATAGCAAATTCCTCCCAAATTTTGCATTTATCACATTCTTTTGGTCTAAAAGACTTTATTGTTTTTCTTTTAGGCAAAGGGACCAAACCTTTAATATAGTCATCAAACGAAGGTCTGCTTCTTATCTCCTCACATTGCTTTAGGCTAATTCTTGCGTTCAGCGCTGGGCATTTAAATGTATTTTTCTGTATCCATTCTTCAATAACAGAATTTTCCATAATTAAACCTCAATTATAGTATTTTCGCTTAATAAAATTTTATCACCTCTTTTAACCTTAATCACTTCTTTATTGTAAAAACATCTATAAATTAAGCTATTAATTGCTCCTTCTATAAATATTTGGCAGGAATCAGGTTTTAAACCATCAGTCGTATAAAAAATTATAATATCCCAAAAATCATTGTTTTTTGTATAATTTATAATCTCATTGTATAGCTTTAACATAGATTCCGATTGCTCCAAGTTTTCCCCTCTTGAGATATGCCACAGACAATAAGCTGCGACATCTATTAAAGTTCTGTCTGAAATATAAGATTTGTGTTGTCTGTTTATAAAAGATAGAGTAAAAGCATAACAACTATAAACAGCTCTTTCGAAATTGGTAGCATCCAAAAGGTTTGATGCTACCCAATCAAAATCAGGAACTTTTATTAAACACCTTGCATACTCTGGAATATATAATAAATTAACTTCTTTTGCTATTTTTTTCGATAAAGTCGTTTTGCCTACTCCATGAGCGCCACAGACTCCAACCCTAACTGCATCCTGCATATTTAAAACTCTATCCAAAATTAAACCAAGGTCATAAGTAGCCATATCTTGCCTCCTTTTTTTATATTATTTTTCTCCAGGGCATTGCTGTTTTTATAAGCCAAATTTGATTGCAATGGGTGCTTCCGCCATAATCTATCCTCTCATAAGAAATGATTTCATAAGCCTCGTCTTTAAGCCTTTCTATTGCTTTTTCTATGTTCTCATCTGGATTTAAAACCACAAAAAATGTTTTTGTTTCCACAATAAGCATTTAAATCACCCCCTCGAATCACTTTTTTCTGGCATAGATTTTTGCAAATACTCTTTAATTAAATCATTTAATAGCTTTGTTACAGATTTTCCCTGATTTAAAGCTAATAATTTTAGCTTATACACATCCTCACTTTCCATTTTAAGTAAAAAATGGTGAACATCCTTACCTTTGATTTTCATTTTTTCAAACATATTATACCTCCTTTTTATTGTATTATATTAAACAGAACAAACATTATCAGATGCATAAGTATTACAAAACATCTATATTGTCAAGCAAAAAAACAAACAAAAAAAAGAGAGATTGTTTTTAGAAATGCCTCCCAGACTTCCATATTTTGATTCTGTGCATTTCGTTTTGTCATCATGATATTTTATATGTCTTTTTTTCGGTAACGCTGTTCTGATGCCTTTATGGAAGTCTAATACCTAAAAAGGAACCTTATCGTCACTTATTACCAAGCCATATTTATGGTCTTTCAAAATAACAACACCTTTTCTCTTTAGATAAGCCAAAGTATTTTTTAATACCATTTTTTTCTTTTCATACTCTTCATTACTGCTATATATCTCTAAACCAATCTCCTGTAATGCTCTGCTACCTCCTTTAAGCACTCTTTTTATCCTTTCTGTCAAAGGCAAAGCCATTTCATTAATTGTATCTCTGTTAACCGAAGGTTTTATCCTGTCATCCTTAAGGAAGGAAAAAGATATATCAAATGGGTTTGGCAACCTGCCATAATTATTGTAAATGCATCTTAAAGTAATATTAATATCTTCGGATGTGCTAATGGAGCTTGCCTGCCATACTATTTTAGCAAGGTTCCCAAACATTACAGAGCCAATCCACATTGGCTCATTCCCATCCTTTATGTCTTTCTTTGATATATGAGTAAGTATCAATACACCGCATCCAAGTTTCGTCCATTCTTTAATAACCGAATGGTATAATGAAGCCCCTCCAGCATCATTGCTATTCATTCCTCCAAGAGACGGGACAAGGCTATCTATTATGATAAATCCGACATTGTATTTTAGGATAATTTTTCTGACATCAGAAGCTATTGATGCAAGCGGAGATGTTACCTCGTAATATACAGGATACTCTGGATTACTTATGCCTAAAGATTGAGCCATCTGTTTCATTTTATAAGCCATAATGCTTTTTGGGTTTTCCCAATCAAGATAAAGGACCTTGCATTTCTGAAAGCTAAAAGGATAACTTTTTTTGCATCCATTCTGGATAACCATAGTTAAAAAGCATGATAAAGTCGTTTTTCCGCTTGCCTTTGGGGCATATAGCAAGGTATAAGCATTTCTGTAAACAAGAGGCTCAATGAGCCAGATAGGTTCTTCAGCTTCTTCCTCTTTTATCTCATCACAATCAATAGTTCTCAAGGCTTTAAGAACCTCCTGCTTAATTAATTCAGCTAAAGAAAAATTAATATCAACCTCTTTATCTAAAGCCTTCTTAAAAGTATCAAAGGACCTTGGTCTGCTAAAATTTACCAGATAAGATGATACCTTGTTATTGTATTTAGTATTATCTTCAAGCATAACATGGGCTTCTATCCCTTTTACATCCCCTTTATGAAAAACAACCTCGCTGTAAAAGGATTTAACTCCATCCTGATATATAACCGAAAGTATGCGATCCCCCATCCTTGTAATTGAAATTTTATTAAGATCGTTTGGGGCGACAAAGTAAAGGTAAGGGATCTCATCCTCTTTGTGTTTAAGTATTTTGTTCGATAATAACCTGATCAGCTCTACAGGATTATCTTCATCAAAACCCTCTACCAACTCAGAAATATCTTTAACGCCTTCCTTTTCACAAACAAAACTTATCCATGTATCCAAGCCAGAGGACCTGCATCTTCCGAACATATCAACGGCCCATTTCCTGCCTGCATCATCAGCTTGAGGTATAATACATGCTTTAGTAAAGCCAACTTCTTTTATCCATTTCAAAATATCAATCCACCAATCATGCCAATTGTTTGCTCCGCAAGTAGCCAATACAGCCTGATCCTTAGCAATAAATCTTAATGCATCTGCATCCTGTGGAGACTCAAAAATTACAACGCCATTTGCTCTGTTTCTGCTATGTATTATCGTATCCAGCCCGTAGGGATATTTTTTACCTGGTATCATGTATTTTCTGCCATCTTTGGTCTTATGGCAGTATCTGACTTCCTTTTTACATGTTGCTGGGTTAAACCATACCTCCTGGTAATAAACAATATTTCCATCCATATCATGGATAGGAAATTCCTTTTCTTTTATGTATTTTGGCTTAAATTTACCTTTAAACTGTGACTCAAACTTATCTTTAAACTCTGGATGTTCTGATAAAGCAGATAAAAGATGCATGTAATTTCTAAACTTCTTACCGCATGAAAAACAATTAGTAAATCCAATTGGTCTCGCTTTATATCCATTCTCAAGAACAATACTGCAGGATGGCTCAGTTTCATCATGAAATGGACATAAAATCTTGATGTATTTTCTATGAGAAGGCAAAAAGCTCTTTTCCAGCAAGCCTAACTTTTCAAGTATCTTTAAAAGTCTCTCTGCATCCATTATTCCTCCACCTTTAAGATATTCTTTAAAACAGAAATTAATTACTTACATTTCTTTGATTCTACATAGGCTTCGATAATTTCATTAATCAGTTTCTGAGTGCTTTTTCCCTGGTCAAAGGCAAGTATTTTAAGCTCTCTAACAATCTTCTTTGGGATTCGAAGCAAAATAAGATGAGGCTTATCATCTTTTATAACATTGCGTATCATTTAAAACCTCCTTGTTATTAGATTTAATATAACACATATAACTTAAATTATCGCTTCTTGTCAATAGCAAATTGCCATCGCATATTGCCTGTGGATATGTATATCACCGGGGGTATTATATTATAATATATACTAGGGTGTAGGTAGTATATATTAAGAAAAAAATGCTTATTACGAGAGGAGACTCTTTTACTTTTTACCGATAAATGAAAATCATTGTGTATCAACGGATTTCAGAATAGTAAAAAAGTAAAAAAAAGTAAAACTGGTAAAAGAAGGTTCGAAAATCATTGTGTATCAACGGATTTCAAAAGTAAAATATTTTTTTCGGTAAAAAAGTAAAAAAGAGTAGATTATATTTTACTTTTAAAAAAATAATAATATCAATAACTTACTTAAAAAGTAAAAAAGTATAATAATATTTTTAATATAAATTTTTTTATTTTAATATACACCACCCCCACCGTAGTATATAATATATTATTATATAATACTTCCAGCAGTACATATACCCGTAGGCAATCCATAATTTTTCCCTTTAATATTTTTTTTAAATATGTCTCAGGAATATGCCCCAGACTTCCATATTTTAATTCTGGGGCATGGGTTAGGCAAAATAGATATATTTATATGCCTAAAATTAGTAACGCTGTTCTGATGCCTTTCTGTGCGTCAGAACAGCTATTTGTCTATTTCTGTATATTATAGACATAAAACAAAAAGCCAAAACTGAAATACCTAAAAACATAGGTTAAAATTGTTTCAGAGATATGCCCCAGACTTCCATATTTCGATTTTAAGGCATACCTTTTGTGGAACACGATATTTTATATGCGTTAACCAAAACGAAGGCATCTGTGGCGATTCTGGTGCGACTAAGGGATATTTCCAAATTAACCTGAGATATGATTTTTAGAATTTTGTTTTTTACATCCACCAATCGTATTCATGATAATCTTTTTTTAAACATTCATCGCAGATAGGCTCATATTGCCCTAGATCAGCGTCAATCCAACCAGTGCCTTTACAAAAAGGGCAGTTTACATCGGCTAAACCGCCATTTAGATATATGCATTCACAAGGCTTTAAAGTAAATTCCCATTCTATTTCCTTTCCGCATATACAGCATTTGGTTTTAGTTTTTTTGACTTTAAAAATTTGCTTGTAGTTTTTATTCCCTGTTTTAGGATGTGCTTCTGAAATATTAGATTCTTCTTCCTTTTCTATGTATTTGTCAATATTAAACATAAAGTCTGGATATAAATCCAGCACATCTCCTAGCCCTACCTTGTATGCCTTTCCTTTGTGATAAATGAACACCTTAACATCTATTGCTTTTTCTACGCAGACAGAAATAAAAAGCTCGTTGTATCCAATTACAGTTGCTTTTATCTTATGGCTTATACGAGCGATGGCTTCTGCAAGAATTTTTACATAAGGCGGAAAACCACCTTCTGCTTTAATAATATACCTTCTTCTTGGTTTTATTTTTTTTAGCTTATAAAACAAAACATCTTCGGCTATTGTATCTGTATGCGTGTTTATTGAAAGTATTTTGTCCCCTGTTTTCTCAAAATAATAGTAAATCCTTTTTCTTAATTTTCCTAGTTCTTCTGGATAACCTGTATATATTGCTATCATCTTGCCCCCTCCTTGTTTTTTAATTATTCCATACACTTATGTTTATTATTTAAAGTGTTCCTTTAACTTTTTAGCCACATCTTCCACGCTATATGCTACAAAAGCAATTCCTCCAGCAGCTTTGACCTGTTCCAAAAATTGTTTTTGTCTTTCTGTAGGTTTTCTTCCTGGACGCTTTACTTCTATGGCAAGGAATTTTCCATCTGGCGGTAAGACTCCAAGAATATCTGATATACCTTTAAAACTCATGGCACCCTGCCAGATTTTCCAATGGGGTATGCCCATGAGGTTTAGATATGAGCGGATTTGTTTTGTTATATCTGATTCTTTAGGGGTTAGTGCGTTGTTTTTCTTAGGCATTTTTATTTTCCTCCCTTTTCTATATTTCTATATATCCGCTTTCCACAAGCTGTATTATTGCTTTGGCTCTTGCATTAGCTTCTGTATCGGCTTCTACATGGCAGATTTGTTTATATGTCCCAGCAGAAAAAGAGCCACAATCGCAGACTATAATAGTTTTGCTTGGGCGTAAAAAGTAATTGATCTGGTAATTACCTTTGGTTTTTAGTAACAGATTTTTAGCTTTTATTAATAACTCGCCTAATTCTACAACTGTTGGCGCTTTTATTACCTCGCTTTCTGATTGTATTTCTAATCTTCTTTGAACAGATTTGCTGAATATTGGAATATAGATAAGATTGTTTTTTGCCCAATACCATCCCCCTCCTCCTTGTGGATAACCTATTTCTTTTAACTTTTTACATAATTCAATACTTGGAACTTCTTTAACAGGATTAAACATTTTGTTTACCTCCTGCTTATACTTACTCTTGCTTTTGCAAATTCCCATTCAAATTCATATAAATGCAATCCTTTGCTTGTGGCAACAAGCTCTCCATCTTCTACGCCTATTTCAGACGCCATGTATTCTTTAAGAAGCTGGATTGCAGATAGATTAAGAGGAAGACCATTCCACGCTGCCCACGACCTAAAATATACAAAGAAATGCAGTTTTCTATTTCTTATTCTTGTATCTATTAACCTGAGACACGGTGGGTCATCCATGTATATGCAATCTGGATTTCCTACTGTCATACATGCTTGATTAGTTTCAAACCCATCTTCCTTATACATTCTGATGACTTCTTCTATCTGCTTCTCCAAATATTCACCATAAGTGTATTCTTCGTTTTCCTGCTTTTCGCTTGTGATTAAGTAGGAGAGGTATTTGTATAAATAATCCTCGTCAGCGGGTAGGGGGACATCTATGAAGGGGGAGGATTCTGGTAGAAGCGGGCGGGTAGAGGGATATTCAATATTTATCACAACGTAATTCAGCTCCTTCCTCCGCATTCCCGCATAACTACCTCTTTCAATTGTATATTCTTTCCCCTTTTCTAATATTTCCTTTAAACATAGAAAATGAGCTTCAGGTAGTGTTTTTGCTTTGATTATTGTAATATCCATCTTTCACCTCCATTAATTTGATGTTCTGCTCGGAACGCCTGCAAATATCTTTTTGCATTCTGGACAGAATATATACATTACATATAATGGCGTTATTATTGTTTTTGCTTTACCTTTACATACAGGGCATATTCCTTCGCCTATATATTTTTCATCGATCTCTTTAATTAAAAATTCTACTGTTTCTTTCATTTTTACCTCCTTTTTTTTTGCCTATGTTAGTTGGCTTTGCGTTTCTTTAATAGCATCTATCAATGGGACATATTCTGTTATAAACCCAGAACCTTTACATATGTCACATTCAAGCCATTCTGGCGGAACTTCTAATATGCCATATTTTTTGAAGTATTCTTTTATTTCATTTTCTGTCAGGCTTGTCGGGTTTTCTTCATGTATCTTTTCCCATATAGGGTGCATCAGGTATCCAGAACCATTACATTTTTTACACATTTCTCTTTTTACTACATAGTATTTATACCTGTAAGGCATAATTCCCTCCTTTCTTTTTTTTTATACGGGCACACGCGCCCGTATAAAAAAAATGATTATTGATTAAAAAGAGACTGCTCTTGCTGGTTTTGCTGATTTTTCCACTTTTCGATATATTTATCTAAATTATTCCATATTGTGCTATAAATCTTTACATTTTCTTGACCACTGGTTGTATATGATAGAAAGTCTTTTATTTCATTATCGTTTAGTCCTTTTTCTTTACATTTCTGGATTATTTTTTCTTTTATAGCATCAGATTTATCGCTATTTTCTTTAGGGCTATTAGCTTTATATTCCACTTTTTTGCTTCCTTTTTTTATTCCATGTTGTTCTAGTTCAGTCCAATCGAGATTTTCAAGACCAAGAAGTTTTTTTATTCCTCTGCCTATGCAATTTGATTCAGCTGATTTTCTCACATCGCCAGGATCTATTTCTTCTGGAGGAAGTTCATATTGTTCGTATTTACCATTTTTTGCTTTTTTGTATCTTGTTTTAAAGAATCCATCTCGGCTACATCTGCTTCCTGTTGCTGTTATTACAGTTGGGTTATTTTCAGTTATAGGACCAAAAGCAAATTTTCCTGTAAAGACAAATTCAAAGTGACCATCTGGATATGTAACAAGCTCAGGTTGTTCAAGCTTCCAGCTTATACCGAATATTCTTGCTATTTTTTCACAACCGCTTGCTTGTAAATATGGCTTTCCGCCCATATCTACCCAGTCCTCCTGGTTGGTTATAGCAAATACAGCAAGTTTTATCTGCTTTGCCAGCTCAGCATGTTCCCTTGCTTTTTTTACTATTTTTTCTATATCGTAAGAATAGGGTTTTACCTTTTCTTCTATTGGTGTTACCACTATATCCTTTTCTTTTAGTGTTTTTTCTTCCATCTTTTCCCCTCCTTCTTTTTATTTAATTTTTATTATTTTTGTTTGCCAATACTGCCCTTCAGGCACCTGATATGCCTTCTTTTTTATCCATTTACCTGTTATTAGATAATTACCACATAGGACCTTTTCTTTCTCTTTGAACATGCTTTTTATTTTTTTCTCAATTTCTTTATATTCTTTTGCAAGGGGTTTTAGTTCAAAATATCTATCAAGAAGTTCGTTTGTGTCTGGAGCAATTTCTATTGATTCTCTTGCTATTTCAGGAAGGCAGATATGCCTGAAGGAGCAGGTAGAACATAGATTTTCATCAAATATTTCCTGTTCTGGAATTTCATCTTTTTCGACATACTCGTTTATTTTTTCTGCTTTTTGTAACAGATTTTCACCTAAATCATAGTCAAGTCTCATCGGAATTTCTTTTAGCTGTCCAGTCTGTTTGTTTTTAAAGATAAAAACGCCTTCCTCTTTATTGTCCATCAATAAATATAAAGTCATTTGAGCTGGATACATTCTTATGTAATGTTTATCTGATTCGTATAAATCTTTAGCAGAATTGATTTTAGAGAAAACAAAATCAGAGCATGTTTTTATCTCTATTGGATAAACTTTGCTGTTTACTTTAACCTTTCCATCTATATGCCCTGTTATTTGATATTCTGACCACTCAAAGGACCTTTGCAACTCTATTACCTCTATGCCAGCTTCTATCATATCTTTTATAACCTGATTCTCATGTAGTTTCCCTTCATTAAATATTAACTTCATTGTTTCGTTTGGTAGCGTTTCTTCTTCCCATTTAAGCCTTTTAAGAACCAAATATTTTAAACATGGATGTCCTAATACAGATGCTCTATTGGACCTCACTGGATACTGTTTGAATTGTCTCGTCTTGTTTTCCATTATCCTTTCTACTATCATCTTCTCCCTCCTTTAATATTCTTTTTATCGTCTTTTTACCAAAAACTGCTTCTAATGTTTTTTTAACCCAATTCTTTACGCATCTTTCTTGGTTTTCCCATCTGCTTATAGCAGAACAGCTAACACCGATTTCTTTTGCAAGCTGACTCTGAGTTAAACCGAGTTTTTTCCTGATTTTAAATAAATCCTTTCCATCCATCACCTCTTCTATTATGTTATGTTCAAGACATTTAGCTATACCAAACTCCTTTACATGGGGACATTTTTCTTGCTGAGAAAACTCTTTATTGCATATGCAACATCTGTATTTCATTATACCCCTCCTGTCTTTTTTATTTGTCTATTACCATTTTATTGTTTATATTTCAAGTTCGAAATTAAAACTACGATAGCAAATAAAATAACACCTATAATATTTATCCACCAAGCATCTCCTTCGTTAGATGCAAGAACAAGTGATATACCTAATGTTATTCCTAATACTGTATCTAACATGCCTAATCCTCCCATTTTACTGATTTTATTATTTCTTTTATCTCGTTATTGTTATCTATTTCTTCTGGCATACTTTTAATAAAACTATCTACAGCGTCGCTTATAAATTTGTATATTATTTTTTTAAAGTCTTCTTTTGGAAGGTTGTTTCTTTTAATTATAGCAGCAAGCAAATACGATGCTACATGAGCACAGGTATATACACCTTCAAGCTCATCCAGGTTGTTATCAGATAGGACTTCTATAATTTGGCTACCATTATAAATGATTTTTTCGACCATTTCTTTGCTATTTTTATTGCTGATAAACATCATGGCATTACCCTCCTGTTAATTATTAAAATTTTTACCTCATCTTTTATATACGATAAAATTTCGTCCAATGTTATGTTTTTTATATTTTCTTTTGCATACTTTATTATTTTTTCTGCTGTTTCAAATTCTTTTTCGATTCTATCATCAGAAATTGGTTCAAGATGGTGTATATGAGTTTCATATGTATCTCTATCAAACTCAAATACCGTTTTAGTATATCCCTTATAGTATCCGATTATTTCTATAATTCCATACATGTCTTCAATAAAAAACTCTACATTATTAACGCTATGTTTTTTTAAAATTTCCTCTACTTTTTTTCTTTTTGCCGAGTTTTTCTTTCTGGGTATAGGCATGAGTTTTTGTATCTGGCTAAATGGTAAGTTTTTACTGGCTTCGGCTATTTTGTTATAAGCATCTATTCTTTTTTTTATTTCAGAAAAATCCATTTGCTTGCCTCCTTATAAAAGTATTCTGCTGGGCAAATGCCCAGCATGTATATTTTATATATTCGTAAGCAAAGACTGAGATATTTTTTCTTGGTAGTTTTTAATTATTTCATCTATGTCTTTTGCTTCAAATTGAAGTAAAGTTTTAAACATAGATAACTTTTCTATTGATTTTTTGAATTTTTCTATTGAGTTCTGGATATGCCTTGAATGTGCATCTTTGTTAATCAGTTCTATTACATGGTCTGCGGTTTCTTTTAGCTCAGAAAGGAAGTCTTCTTTAAACAGTTTTACAGCAGTTTTTTTGGTTTCTTCTATATCATAAATTGCAAGCGTATAAAACTCACTTAAACCTATTTCATTGACGATATTTTTTAACTTATTAAGCTCAGATATGCTGTTTTTAGGCACAAAATAAACACCTCCATGTTTTCTTATGAGAATTGAGTTTATGTTTTTTAGAACTTTCACAATCATTGTTCTTATATCATCTACGGTATATATTGTCTTAAAATATTCAAAATTTTGCTCTATCCATTTGTGGTCAACATTATTTAGCTTGAGCTTTATGTTCTGTTCTTTTTTGTTAAAGATAATAGCATCTACAAGCTCATAATCTACATCTATATTATTTTGGTCTGCTATTTCATCTACGATGCAGTAGGCAATAATGTCCTCATTGTCTGCTATTTTCCTTACCAGCTTTTCTTTTTCTTTCTTTTCTAAATCCTTCAAAGCCCTAGAAAATGCTTTTTTGTCGCTTACTACAGGTGGAAGATATTTTTTATCCAGTCCATGCTTGTCAAACAGGTTTTCAAGATCTTCCCTTGTTATGGACACATCTGCAAGTGTCCAGAAGCATATTTCTCCTAAAATTGGTGCATTTTGTTTTTGTCCTAACATCATTTTTTAACCCTCCTTATTTTTTTATGATTTTTCTTAGAATCTTTTTTAAAGAAGATGCTATTGATATATTGACTTCAAGAAAAATAATGAGTATTATTATCAATAACATAACAGCATTAAGTGTAAAAAAGAAAAGTGTTAAAAAAGCATTTTTTGCCTTTAATTTTAATTTTTTATACGCCATCCTGTCTCCTCCTTCCTTAATTACATCATCCCCGCAGGGGTTTCCCTGCGGGTCCCACTTGGTTGTAACCAAGTGGGGTTAATCTTTTATTTTTCCATTCTTTCTATAATCATTTCTCTTAATCTTCGCGGTAAATTAGATTTTTTCTGTTTGATAAGTTTATATTCTTTTTCAATATCAATTCCATTTAAAGGGTCTGGTGGAAGCAGATTTTTTAGATTTTCTTTTGAAAGTGCAGGAGCAAAAAGTGTTTTCCAAATTTTAACTTTATCATTCATTTTTTTTACCTCCTTTAAAAATTTTCTACTTCCCATATTTTTCTGGCTAAAGATTTTATTTCATTTAAGTTTTTATATTTCCAGTAGGTATTTTTCAGTTTTGATGCCCAGAATCTTAAACTTATCGGTTCCATTGAAAAGACAATGTCTTCTAAAGCCCCCAACTCATGTTTTTTTAGTATTGGCATTACGCCAGCATAAATCATAGACCTTAAATAACCATACCCATCTTCGGTTTTATAAATTTTCCCTTTGGCTTCTTCTATAAAGCCAGACCTCTTAATAAAATAAATAAAGTTTGGCACAAAAGTTTCGGACTCTAACTCTGGTTTACCTACGATATTTCTCTCTTTGCTGAGAACAGGTTTAAATACTGCCAGTTTTGCTTTTGATATGCCTTGCTGTGTTTCTTTTAATTCAATTATATACAAGTCTCCCATTTTAAACCTCCTTCTGTTTCTTGTGTTTTTAGAGTGAAAAACACTTAAAAGATGGATGTATGTATTTAATCTTTTATTTTCTTTAGTAATCCTATTTCGCAGTGCTTTAAAATAAAATCAGACCCAACATTTCCTTTTGTTCTAAAATCAGGCAATCTTATTGTAAGTCTGAATACTAGCGCCTCATCTCCTGCTTTCATTCTAATTAACTTTCTGTTTACAGGTATGGGCTTTTCTACCAGCTGGGCAAGAGCAAAAGCGGTTTCTACATAGCCAATTGTGGACTCCCACTTGTTTTCTCTTACCCATCTTCTTGCTTCTTCTATGTCTATGAGTCGATACTCATAGACGCCTGGAGTTGTGATTACAGCAGAATTGAGTATATACCTCATGATTATACCTCCTCCTTGTAAAGTTTTAGTAAATGTTTAAAGCATGTTTCTTTTATTCCTTGCCCGTTTTTTTTTGTAATGATTTTAACAGCTGGAGAATTTCTTTAGCTTTCTCTATCGTGTGTTCTTTTCCATGCACAAAGCATGGACAACTTTTGAAAACATCAAAGAAATTTACACATAGAGAACATCCACCTTCCCATTCTTTACCAAAAGGGCAAACTGCGATACTCGGCTTTTCCAGCCATCTTTCAATACCTTCAATAGCAATCTTCAGTTGTTCTTTGTCATAAATTGTTTCCCAAAAGTGTTTTTTTATTATTTCCTTTGCATTCATATTACACCTCCTCCTTAAATTTTTTTAGTGTTTCAAGCAAGGATAAGTTTTTCCAAAATGTTCTCATATGATTAAACTTCTTAATCTTAAGGAGTTTATTGTTTTTGTCTATTATAAGGTAGTAGTTCTTTTTGGTATAAAGAAATCCGTTTCTTGTTTTTCTCTTTGTAACCCTTTGCTGAATGAGGGCTACTGGATAGGAATTGTAAATGCAGTAGTCGTAAATAGAGTAGTTTATTCCCTCGCCCCTGCCTTTCCTGTCCCATTCATTCTTTTCAGCTTCCAATACACCTAAATCTATTACAGATTTAAGCATGTTAGAGGCTATTCTATAAGGATTGAATGGGGCTTTAATGTATATAACATCTATATCATCTTCAAGTATGTTTTGGCTTAATGAAACGGACAAAGCATTTGCAATAAATTTGGCAAAATTTTGAGTATTAAGCATAGCTGTAAGCTCTTTATACTGACTATTTCGCTTGTTCGTATATGCAGCGCTTTTGTATTGTGTAACAAATCGATATAGAAGACTTGCATAGTTGTTGACTGTTCTCTTATACATTTCCCTTTCTTTTGTTTTTTCTTTGTCTGGTGATGGAACACAAAATTCTTTTATGAATCTTTCTGCTTCTTTGAGTAGATGTGGCTTTCTTTTATCAAAGATAGACATAAACCTTGTCATATATCGGTAGGCTTTCCAGAAGTCTTTTTCCTTTAAGACTTCTGAAAATGCGCTCATAACAGCGTTGTTTCTTTTAGCCCCTTCCGCTTCTTTTAGCCCTTCTAAAGTAACCTGCATTACCTTGCCCCTATCTGGCAAGATAATGCAGTCTTTGTAGGTGTGGTATTTAACTCCTGTTTCTTTGAGCATACCCTCGTATTCCTTAAATTTAGCTTTTATAATCTGTTTTTCAGTTATTCCCGCCATCTTCCTCCTCCTCTTTTTCTTTGGTGTAGAGATACATGGCTGTAAGTATAATTTTCTCGAACTTAGCAAGATGTTCTTTTATGATGCCAGGATTAGTAGCCTCGTCTTTGCTGAGCTGGTAATGCAAGTATTTGCCTTTGAGCAACAACCTGTCAGATAGCTTTTCTGTCTCTGGGTCCGCTGTAACAAAATGAGGAAACTGGAAATAGAAATAAATTTGAAATCCTCTGTTTTTACCTGGGTAGTTTTGAATATGGAGCCAAATACCTCTCAGGATATTGTCTTTGGTTTCTGTATCTACTATCTGATACGCCCCTGCATTTGTCTTTGTTAACCCTCTTTGGATTGGCAGAACAACCTCTACAATTTTCCTTTTTTCTACAAGTTTAATAAAAGCTGATACTTGTTTTGTGTTTATCATGATACACCTCCTGTTTTTTATTATATTTTTTATATTTGGTAGATTGCGTCTAAAATTTCCTCGTCATGTTCTAAATCATCAATATGTAGGACTGTATCTGAAAATTTTTTAACTGTGTCGGTGTAGCAATCCACGAGAATTGTATAAACCTTAAACTCAAGGCTTTTCTTTTCTTTTCTGAATTGTTCTAAGAAGCTATCTGATACATTACACTCACCGTCGGTAATAAAAATCACATCAGCTTTTTTAAAATCTTTTTCTATTTTGATATAGTTAAGAGCTGCTTTTAAGGGAGTTTCAAAATCTGTGCCACCGCCAAAAAAGAACTCAAGAATTTCAATTAATTCTTTAATCGTTGGCGGGTTGTTATTAGGAAATGCCCATGTTTGTATTTCCGTATATGACCCAAAATGGATGACAACAAAAGACCTTTTTTGCTTTTGTGCTATAGTAAGGAGTCCCAGCATAACCGCTTTACTCCAGATTTCATTTTCTCCTTTCATAGATCCACTGTTGTCTATGCACACTACGATAGGTCCCTTTGCTTGTTTCTCTGTTCCGATAAGCCTGTATTGGAGTAGCTCTTTCTCCACAAACTTTCTGTAAAACAGCAGCTTTGTGGCAGGATTAGTAAGGTAGGCAAGTTCTGATGGAACTACACGGGCAAGGTCATTGCCAAGTTCAGTATCTACAACCTCGTCCCTGCCATGTTTTATTTTGGTTTCTTGCTTGTATATAGCTAATCTTTGAAATCTACCAGCTATTTCCGCTATTCTTTTTAGCTTGCTGGAGGACATGATTCTCTCAGCAAGCCTGATTTTTTCTTCGGCGGGTATTTTTTGTATTTGACCAGGATTTAAACCCCAATCAAATACAGTTTGCAGATTCTCCGCATCCTCTCTTGCTTTATCAGATGCTTTTCTAATTATTCTTCTAAGTTGGTTGGGGTCTATTTTGGGCTTAGATTTGCTTATCTTTTTTTTGGTTTTTTGTATCTGCTTTTGGGTTTTAGCTATGGCTTTAGCAAGTTTGTTTTTATCTTTTTTGGTTTTTGCTTTTTTAATAAGGTCTTTTAAGGAGTCGGCTTTTGATTGAAGGTCTTGAAGTTCTTGCTCAAGTTTATATTGTTGCTTCAATTCTTTTTTCTGTTGTTCAGATAAGGATTTTAAAATGGCTTGACTCATAGTAGCGGTAGCAACTGCGGAGGAAAATTCATCAAGCTTGGTTAATTCATGGAGCTTTTTGTATTCTGATGTTTTTAGCATTTGCTCGATGAGTGTTTTGTGAAATATGGCTGGAGTAGGAATTTTCTTATTAAACATGGGCCTGATTTTATAAAGGCAGGAGTATATGTCCTGCATAAGGTAGGAAAATGAGGGCAATTCTTTCTTTGCTTCTTGCTCTGTTTTTTTTATCTTTTCAGAATGCTCTTTGACATTCTGAAAGGCGAGGCGGTCGTATTCATCGTGTTTAATTACATACATCTTTCTCCTCCTTTTGTTTTTAACCCTTATAGGTAGGCTAATAGGCGGGCAAAAAGCCCGCCATAAAGGCTAAATTTCTACGCCCAAGCATACCTTGATTATTTCTTTCTGATATACTTGGACTTTCTGGAATATGTCTTGAATTTTCTGGGACTTGTGTTTATGAGCAAGATCAGACAGATGGTCGAGGATGTTTTTAATTTTCTTGTTTGCCTCGATACCAGCTGCTTCTTTCCCTTCATCTAAATTTATAACTTCTTGGTATATCTCCGTTGCCATGTCATACAGCTCCACCGCTTTTGCCTCATGTGGAGCAGCAACAGAGCCTAAAACCTTTACTATGGTCTTTCTTTGTTCTGGAGAAGACCATAAACAATTTTGTAAAAACATGAGGGTTTCCTCATCCACTTCTGGTTTCTGATCCAGAAAAGCATAGGCTTTAAGCACATCTAAAGACTGCTTCCACCGCCTATCAGATGCAATTATGCCTTCTTTATTAAGCTCACGGCGGATTTTAATAATAGACTCGATAATAGTATCTGGAATAGGTAAAGAATCAGCCTGGGCTTGCAAATCCTGTAATTCTTGGAGAGTAATTTTGGGCGGGTTATTTGGCGGGTTATTTGGAGGTGGTGCAGTAAGAAGTGAAGCAAAAGCGGAGTCGTCTGAGATATAGTTTACTTGCAGTCTTACAAGAAATCTGTCATACAACGCCCCAAGTTCCTCTCCTTGAGGCAGCTCATTTGAAGCCCCAAAAAGAGAAATAAGGGGCATCTGAATTGTTTGAGAATCGTTAAAGAAGATCCTTTCCTGCATTGCTGTTAAGAGCGTGTTAAGTATCGCTGATGAGGCTTTGAAAACCTCATCAAGAAAGACAATATGAGCCTCAGGCAGTTTGCCCGAGGTTATTCTTTTGTAATTTCCTTTTTCTAACTCCTGAAGGCTATAGGGACCAAACAACTCTTCAGGAGTTGTGAACTTTGTGAGCAACCATTGAAAATAAGTTGCCCCATCAATAATGTTACATATTTCCCTTACTACCTGAGATTTTGCAGTCCCAGGCGGACCGATAAGAATACAATGCTGGCGGGCAAGAAGTGAAGTCAGTATTGCGTCAATTTGCTCTTGCCTTTCATAAAATTTTTGGTTTAAGTAGTCTTTGATGTGTTGCATGTTACACCTCCTTTATTTTTTTTAATGCTTCTATTCTTATAGGCAAAACAACATCTCTTACAGGATAAAGAATATATACATCTAACTCATCTTTATACATATCTATTAGTGAGTTTAGTGTATTTTTATTTTCAGAAATAGGTAGAGCAAAAATATGCGTCCCACATTCCCTCACAAGCCACAGGTACTGCTTTTGTTCACCACCTTTGGCAATGAATTGAACATCATACAGAATATCACTTTGCCACGCCTTTACCTTTTGTTGGACTATCTTCCACATCTGCAACTGATAACTTTTTGAAATAAAATTTTTGAGGGCTTCCTCAGTTAGAGGACAAAATGCAGCACTGCAGGAATACAGACCTTCACCAAATGCAAAGCAATAGCCATCTGTGTTAAAAATACACTTCCATTTTTGGTTTTCCCAAGATCTATTCATCTTTTACCTCCTTTTGTTTTTTTAACCCAATCTCTTCTTTCAGGTCAAAAAAAGCAGGGGCATATAGCCCCTGCTTATGCGTTATAGATAGCTTATGCGTTATAGATAAAACTTCCAACGATATGGGTATAAAATTTCTCCGCCGAGCTCTTTAGCTATAACTTCAGCCACTTCATCGTATGTCCAGTCCTCTGGTAAATTGTATTTTGATATGTTGCCATAACTTATATCTCTGATAATTTGTTCTACTTGGTCTTTTGAGACAGAAAAAGGAAACTTAAAAAGAAAATCTACGCTTGAGATGTTATCGTGTAATGTTATTACTGCAATCTTTTTCATTTTAGCACCTCCTTTTTATTCGTTCTTCTATTAATTTTCTAAATAATTTTAAATCTTCCTCTCCAAACCTTTGCGTGTGGTAAATTAGGTCTATTATGCCCAACAACCTATATAAAGGTTCCCTGTTAATGTTTTCTATTTCATCTAACATCATATCTATGGTCCTCTCCATTTCTCCTATTTTGGTGGATCCAATCATAATTTGCCCTCCTTTTTTAGTATTTTACTTTTGCATAGTTTGGATATTCTAATGCAGTTTGATATATTTCTGTATTAGGAGTGCCAGATGTAATTATTTCTATTGGCTCATTATGTGCGACTGTAATTGTCTTTTTTTGGGTTCTATAAATAATCTCTTTAAATACTTCAAACTCGCAATATGTAACTTCCGCTACTCCGAAGGCAAGATAATCTTGGAGAGGTTCTTTTTTAATCTGCTCATATCCCTCTTGGTCTGTTTCAATGCAAATATTGGCATATCCTTTATTGCCATACCAGTCTTTTACTATTATAATACCTACAAGTTCGTATTTTGTTTCTTTTCTCATCTTTGCTCCCTCCTTAAAATTTTTTCTTGGTAGGGCTGCTATATTGGCAGCCCTATGCCTGCCTCTTAATCTACAGTATCAACAGCTTCTTTGTATGCTCGATCAAAAAAACCTGAGCCTTCTAACACTTCTTTGAGCCTGTTAAAAATCTTATCATCAGTTACATCAAAGCCTACCCCAGTAAACCAATCGAGGTAGGCAAACTCTATAAGTCCATTGTTATAGAACCTTATCTCATACTGAGGACCTCCCCAGGCTATCTGATACCTGAAGAAGCCCCAGTCTGGAACATAGTCAAAGCAGAGAGGATATTCATTTAGTATCCTCTCTATTTCTTCCTCGATGTCATCTTTTAGAACATCAAGTTCATACCATTGGTATTGGCTGGGGTCTATCTCGACCCCAAACCTATTTTTCAATCTTTGTAAAATTTCCTTCAACGGTTTTTTATGATAAAACAGCAGAAAATCTAAGTCATCTCTTACAGATTCTAAGGTTTTTATACCTTCCTCTTTTAATTTTTCGCTACCATTTAAAAATGTTACTTTGTATTCCATAACTGCACCTCCTTTATTTTATTATTAGAATATCACTAATTATACTATTAAAATCGGTGTCAAGTATTTCAAAAGATAGAATATCCTTTGGATAAAAGATACCAAACTCACCTAAATCTATTGCAACGCGGTTGTCTTTTGTAATTAACTTTACCCTGTTCATTTTTTTTACCTCCTTTGTTTTTATTTTGCCTCAAAAAATGAGCCTTTAAATCCAACCTTTTACACACTTTATCATTGTTTTTTTGCTGGATATAGGTAAATTAAACCCCGCCTAAGCATGAGCTCAAGCGGGGTTTAAAAAAGCTTTTTTTATTTAATTTTAATCAGACAAAATTGGACCATCGCAGGCCCCATGAAATGCGATTTCGCAGTTGTGCGGGTCGCATTCTAAAGATCTGTTATTTACCTCATGCCCGTCGAGTGGGCATTTACCCACCACTAACGGGCAGTTTTTATAACTGCAAGAAAATGATGCAGTCTGCCCGTAAATGTGGCAGGCTGCTCCAGCCTCATCCTTGCCCCTACGATGAGGACATATAGGGGCAAAATTTAAAAATTCTTTTTTAGTTCTTATTGTCATAACATACCCCCTTATTTTTTTTAACTACCTCATAGCCCCACTTTTTAGCTAATTCTCGTGCTTTCTTTAAATCCCGTGCTTTCTGAATAGGCACAGGATCGCTTTTTGGGACTTCCATACACCGCCCGCACTCGGGGCAAGTGTAGGAAGCAAATACCTTAGCCCCGCAATGGGGGCATTTTACCTTATAAGTGGATATACCAGATCTATAATAAAAACCCATAGGTTTTGATTTGATTTTAATCTTTGGTCCTCTTCGTTTTGTCGTTTTACCTAAATAAATGTTGTCAGGAACTTGTTTAATTAAGTCTTGGTCTATACCTAACTCTGATAAAAAATCTTTTAGTCTCATGGCATACCACTCCTTTATTTTTTGCTTAAAAATGCTTAAAAAATAGAGATAAAAAGTAAAGAGATAAAAAAGATAAGGATAGAAAATAAAAAAAGCGCCCCATATGGGGCGCCTGGGTGGTTTAAATGCCAAACCTCTCTTTTAAGTTTTTCTTAAATTTTTTAAGAGCAGGTAAGGACCACCCGTCGGGGTAATCTTGCCTTTGTTTTTTTTCAAGCTCCTCTATTTCTTTTCTCATTTCTTTTATTTTCCCTTTTACTTCTTTTATTACATCTTCAAGTCCCATGTCTTCAAGTGATTCAAGGCTTTTTTTGGCTTTCTTTATTTTTTTCTCAAGTTCTTTTATTCTTGTTTCGTTAGGAGCACATGCGATAAGGACTTTATCAATTAAATTAATAAGCGTTAATGCCTCATCTTTGTTAAGACCCCAGATTTTTAAATTTTCCTGTAATTCTTTTTTTTCTAATTCTTTTTTTAGTGCTTCCATTTTTAACCCCCTTTGTTTTTTTTGTTTTTTGCCACCCCATGCGGGGTGGCATAGTTTTTTTTAGCTTTAGCTAAGGTCTTTTAGAATTTTGTATAAATGATAAATTAATCTTTTCTTAAGATTGCTTATCAAAAAGCAAATTATATCATCATCAGGCATAGGCAAGTTGTGATCTTCTATTATTTGCAGTAATTCTTTTAGGTCTAATGCGTTTATGCCACCAGGATTGCTTTTAAATGTTTCTATAATTTCTTTTAATGTTTTACATTCTGTTAACTTCATTTTTTACACCCCCTTATTATTTTTTTTATGATGTATCTTTTATTATGCATTATACATATACAATACATATTGTCAATATCAAAAATGCATTTTTTAGCCAAAAAATTTTACGCATGCGTCTAATCTTGAATATCTGGAATATTTGGATATTGTTATCGCTTATTATTGCTATTGCAATATCCAGATATGCAATATCCAGATAAATATATAATAGCTAAGCCATATTAAGGCATGAGATAAGGCATAAGGCAAGCCAAAATATAATTCAAGGGCAAGGCATATTAAGACATGAGGCAATAAGCCAAAAGGCAAAGACAAGGCAAAGCAAGGCAAATTTACATATCTTTTATTCTCTCTATCAATTCCTCTTTGCTTATCCATTCTCTATTTATCCACCAGGCTATCCCTCTTAGGAGTTGCTCTTTTAGCTTGTCAAAAAGCACAGGGCTATTTTCTCTCTCTGTCAAGTAATCCACAATAGGAAAGCCACTTCCTCTACCCCCAGGGCAATCTCTTACTATACCCCAATGCTCTTTGTTTAGATCCCATTTTTCTTTTAAGTAATCTAGATATAGCTTTCCTTCTACTCCAGAAATAGAATCATAGTATTTCTCTTTTTGCCCTTCTATCTTGTCTGTAGTCTTTTTAGAGACAATTATTTTATGCATTGTTCTACCACATACAGGGCATATAACTTCTATCATTTGCTTAGGCATTGTTTAGCTCCTTAGCTCATCATATTTATTATTTACTATTTCCATTAATTCTTTTACTTTAGGAGTATAGAAAAACTTATTAAATATGTCTTCAGTTGCTTTAGGATAATATTTTATAAACTCGCTAAATGTCATTTTTGGAAGAATCCTGATTATCGTCGAGTTTTCTTCATCAATAAACCATTTGTTTATATAGATTGCACACATATCACTAAGCATAAGTTTGCCTGTAAAAGCTTCTTCCATAATCTTATTTTGATGTAAATCCATTTCTGCTATAAGTAATCCTGCATTTACATATGCACTATCTATATAGTTAGACCAAAACGACCCACTTTTGCCTCCACTTATTAGGCTATATAACTCATCTAATCCGCTCACTATACCTCTAAATATATAATAAGGATCTGGCTTTTTAATTTCATGGCTTAAGCATATAGCGTAATCAATTAATTTTGGATTAAACACCCATCTTTTTGTTTTATATATATCATCTTCTGCCATCTTCCAGGGTTGCTTTTTAGGTATTTTCACTATAATTTTTGCCATTTTTCTAATATCCTCCAATACTTACATATTGCCTTCTAATTGCTTCTATTTTGCGTTCATTTAACCCAACGCATATAAAACATCGTATAAGAAGTCGAACATTGTTCTCTGTGGCTATTAGAAGGCATGTTTTTATGCTTAATGTATCTCAATTTCACGCACACCTGTTATTTTTATAATACTTGGGTCAATCACTACATAGCATGTTTTATCTGATACCCCTTTTATTTCCATAGGTGCGGTATTTTTATATCTTATACATGTATAACCTTGAGATAAAAGAATATTCCTATACTCATCTACTATCTGTAAATCCTCTTGAGAATTTACAAGAAAGGAATGGTTAAATCCAATAGCCCCGAATGTAGTTGTTTTAAGCTCATTCATCAGCTTTTCTGTAAGTCTAAGCCCTTCTATAGAAACTGGTATATTATCAGCAAGTATACCATAAACCTTTTCAAGCTCCTCTTTTGGTATTAGCCTTGTTTTGCTGTAATACATTACAAACAAGTCTTTCCTTTTAGGAAAAACCTTCTCTGCAATGTCTATTTCAAAGTTTCCTTCGTCGTTTATTATCCAGCTGTTTGAATGGTCTGGCAAATCATATATCTTGCTACATTCTAAAGCTACCTCGTGAATATATGCTTTTTTATTTTCTGACCCATAAAAAATACCTAATCCAATAGCATGAACTTTTACAACATTTTCTGCAAGCTTCCAATCAGCTGCAAAATGAGGACCTATATACCTATCAAATCTTACTTCAACTTCTGAATATTCTTTCCTTGCTTTGAATTTTGTGATTTTTGAAAAGCTGCCATGATATGCTTTTATTATGCTTCCACTATTAGATATTTTTACCATCATCTGCATGTAAAAACCTTCAATGTTTTGAAAATGGATGAACTTTCATTACAATAAAAATCTTTTTACTGCATTCTTCTATATCGTATATATCTTCTGGATTTATCCTTTCCATTGGAATAAAAAAATCCGCTCCGCCATGACTTATATGATATGGATATTTTTTAGCAACTTCTGGTAAATACTTTTCTATTTTATTAAATTCGAATATTACAACATAAGGCTTACCATATTCATCTTCTAAGTATTTATTTATCACATCATCTTCAATACCACCAACTGCCTGTATTGCATACCATACAATTTCTGGATTTCTCTTTGCCCACTTACATGCTTCTTCTTTAAAAAATGTGGTATGTATTCCTTTTACCGTAAACCTTCTTTTACACTCACATTCTTGATACTCATATATTTCATCTACTTGAGCCTTAATCAAATATCCTTTTCTTTGAAAATATTGCAACGCTTTTCTGCATTCATTAATACATTTGTCAGTACCCCAAAGGTCTAATCCTTCACTAAGTAGCTTGTTTTTGTCTAATATTCTTATTCCATGATAAACAAACTTTGGGGGCTTGCTAGTTTTCATTTGTTATCATTTCCTCCAATACCCTAAAAACGGGTGCACTTCCATCACTTTTTTATCTACTTCTTCTATCAACTCTTCATCAGGTTCCGCCTGTCTGTATCTATAAAGGATACTGCTTACAGCATCCTTCCTTTTCCATCTCATAAATCTGATGATTACATTATCAGGTAATCCTGCCTTTGTAAGCTCAACAATAAGTCTTCTTCTTATCATGTGCCACCCTGCTCTCCTTGTAGGTATATCTATCATAGCTTCTCTACAGCATTTCCAAAATGCACCGCTTAATGCTGTCTCTTTAACAGGCTTGTATGAATCAATCCATTTTGCCATAACAGGCTTTATTTCATCTGGAAGATACATCCATCTGGACATACCTCCTTTGGCAGTTGCAATAAATATTTTGCTTCCTTCTATATCCACATGATCTGGCTTTAGTATAGCCATCTCTTTTCTTCTTATGCCATAGATTGTGGATAAAGCAATAAATCCTTGCAGAATTGGCTTCATGTCTCTTGATGCTATTATTAGTTTAATTACATCCTCTTTTGGTAACGCAACAGCTTCTACCTCATCTTCTTCTATATGCGGTGGCGGAATATCTCCAAAGTCAAATTTCATTGTTTTATAAAACCATTTTATTACAGCATATACCTGTTGTTTTGATGTTCCCCTGTATTTTTTATCAGCCCATTCAAAAAACTTCATTGCATCGTAGTCGTCATAATGGTCTTTTTCTCCTATAACTTTAAAAAAGTTTTGCAATATAGCAGATTTATTTGACTTAGTCGATTTATTATAAATCCTATTTAGCCTTAACCTGAGCTTCTCTGAAATATGCATCAGTGTCTTCCTTTTAAAATTATTACAGCTGGTATCGCTATTGCACTTAATAATAATATATCATCTACGTTTATTTTATCTAAAATTGACTTTTCTTTTTTCTTTTGAGTTACAGCATATGGCATTTGTCGCTTGCTAAATTCCTCAATAGGAGCAGCATATGCCTCTCCTGATGGAATAAGTTTTTTTATGTTTTTTAAATAATCAGATATACCATAAGATATTTTTCTGTTTTTTGCTTCTGGTGAATTAGCAATTGACTTTTCTACAAAATCAAGGCCTTTGCTTTTTGCTATATTTACCCAGTAATTAAGACCAGAAGGGTCAGGGTTCCTGCCAAGATACTTTCTATAAAATTCTGTAACCTTAGATTTTATATAAGATTCATTTGTAAATATCCCTGTTTTTGGAATAGTCTCTGTTTTTAATATAGGCTTGGAAGATGCAACGCTGCCTTGCATTTTTATCAAATCTTCTGTCTTTATACCTGTTCTTGACATCCAATTTCTAACACCAGCTGGATTTCTGTATTTAAGATTATCCAAAAGCCATTCTCCATAATCTTCCCAATCTGCTTTTTTAAACCAATAAGAATGCCATTTAGGTCTCATTACAGGAGAAAGAGGATAAAGATAATCCCATCCTATATGGTTAATAAGGAAATCATACATATCTTTTACGCCAAGCATTTGCCTTACACAATTACCATAAGTGTTTAAAACAGCAGGGGCATATTTAAGAGCATCAAAAGAAGCGTTTGCAGGTCCCTGTTGCCTGAGCATTTTCATATGAGCAGCCCATGTTACTACATGAAATTTTGGATTTAAATTCTGAAATGCTATTTTAAGAGGCATCCTTTTTTCTGGAGGAATCTTTGTGTTTATAATATCTCCAAATCTTTTGGCTAT
>JAMOPG010000216.1 GCA_027064715.1 Desulfobacterales bacterium | reverse complement strand
TTTTCCAAGGTTTAAAATAGTTCTCTGCCTGGGACCATCAGGGGTTCTGTAAGATTCTACTAATTGATGGTAGAAATAAGTTTTTCCAGATTTGGGATCGGTTTTTCTAACTTTGCGGATAAACATGGGTAAGGATTATATCAAATCGGTTTTCTTTGTTAAGATGCAAAATATTTTTCTACCACTACATTCAGTCTTTAAAAAATTTAATTCAATAATTTCAATATATTATAACATTTGTGCACCACAAAATCAACCAAATTTTTTATAAAAATCCTATTATTTTGACAAACTTGGGTTAGGAAAACTCTCTAAAAGTATTACCTGTGAGATAGGTCACAACGCCCCTCCCCCAATTCCCAGAAGTATCCTTGCTAATATCAAAACTTCCAAGGAAGATGCAGAACCATACAACATAGATGCAAATATAAAGATTACAATTGATGCCATTAAAAAAATTACACCTTTTTTTAGTCAAGATTAAAATTACATTGTGATCATTCACTTGACTAAATAGTGCCTACATTATAAAGATGAATTCTCGCAAGAAAAAGTACATAAAGGAGGTTTTAATATTTATGGCAAAGAAAAAAGCAAACCTTTTAGAAGGTGCTGAAAAAACAGAAAAGGGCCTTAAGTTTAAGGGTATTATAATTGAACCAATTGTGGAAAATTGTATTGGATGCGAGAGGATAGTAGAATTTGAAGGTGAAAAGTATTGTTCAAGCTATCCAAGACCTGCTATTAAATGGAAAAATGGTGCATGTAATTTTGCAACACACGTAAAGGCTTCTATTGACAAAGCAGGACAAGTAAAATTAAACCCATTGAAGGCATCCAAACGTGCTGCTAGGGGGAGATAATAAAAATAACATCCCGGGGAGACCCGGGATAAAAAAGATGAGTAGTTATGGAGGAAATATCTCAATATATATATAAGCAAAGAAAAAAAGTAATAAAGCTACAAAAAGAGCTGGTATCAAGACCAGCCTTAGGGCCTGAAAATGGTGGAGAGGGAGAACTAGAAAAGGCCAAGTTTCTTTTATCTTATTTAAAAGAGATTCCCAATGTCACAATAAAAGAATTTTATGCCAAAGATAATAGAGTTAAATCAGGTATTAGACCTAATATAGTAGCTGTTTTGCCTGGCAAAAACAGAAATACAACTGTGTGGATAGTCTCACACCTAGATGTTGTACCACCAGGAGATTTGAGCCTTTGGAAGAGTGACCCCTTTACTTTAAGAGTTGATGGAGATCTATTATATGGACGTGGAGTAGAAGATAATCACCAGGGAATCGTATCCTCAATTATTGCATTGGAGGCTCTTGCTTATAATGGAATAGAACCAGAATATAATCTTGGTATATTGCTTGTTTCAGATGAAGAAACAGGAAACAAATTTGGTCTAGAATTTTTATTTAATGAGCATAAAGAACTTTTTAATAAGAATGACTTCTTCTTAATTCCTGACTTTGGATCTAAAGATTCTGATTTAATTGAGATTGCAGAAAAAGGGATGTTGTGGCTTAAAATTACTGTAATAGGAAAACAATGCCACGCATCAGTTCCCAACAAAGGCAAAAATACCCTTGTTGCATGTTCTGCATTTATAATAAGATTAAGAGAGTTATATTCAATCTTTGATAAACAAGATACACTCTTTTTCCCTCAAATTTCCACGTTTGAACCAACGAAAAAGGAACAAAATGTTCCAAATATAAATACCATTCCAGGTAAAGACATATTCTACATAGATTGCAGGATCCTACCTAATTATTCAATTGACGATGTTTTTGATGAGATCAAAAGATTAGGCAAAAAAATAGAAGAGAAATACAAAGTCAAGATAGAATATGAAATAGTGCTTAAAATTTCATCTCCTCCTACTGATAAAGATCACATTTTTGTAAAAAAATTGGCCAATATTATTGAACAGGAGTGTCATGTAAGACCCAAATTTATGGGGGCTGGAGGAGGAACAGTGGCAGTTTATCCAAGAAAGGCAGGTATTGGTGCTGCTGTATGGGCAACCCTTTTAGAAAATGCCCACCAACCCAATGAACATTCTTCAATAACAAATACTTTAAAAGATGCAAAGGTGATGGCCAGATTAGTTATATAGCTTTGAAAATATTTACCTTCGAAAATCGGAGCATTGCATTAATGTCATCTATATTTGGGGCTTACAACTTTTTAGAAGAAATTAAAAATAGTTTTCAAAATAAACAGTGGACAATAAATGAAAGTACTTTATTAGTACTTAAATTTGTTTTTTTTACAATTTTCATTGGTGTGTTTGTATATATTTTTCAAAATCTATGGAGAAAAAGAAGTCTTAAAGAATCTCCTTTTATCATTAGTGATACATTTCAAATCTATCAAATATTAGAAGATTCACTCGCCTACAGATCTACATTTGAATTTTCATTTTCGGAACCACATACTTTTCTTGTTAAATGCTCTCCAAAAAAATTAGAAAAAAATGTTATTACATTGGAACTTCCACCTAACATAAAACCTACTAATGAATGGATAAATAGAAAGATGTTTGTATATTTGACAATTTTTTATAGAAAAAGGCCTCGATACTATTTCTTTGAATCTCAAATTACGTCACATTATCAAGTTAAAGATTTTTATTATATTGATATAAAAGTCCCCTCCTTATTAGAGATCAAACAAAAGAGAAAATTTTTTAGAATAGAAACCTCTATAAAAGATTTTGAGAGAATTGAAATTTATTTTATTGATAATAAACGTCCTTTAAAAATTGCTCAATTACCAACACCTGCCTTTTCATTCCAAAAAGAAAGTATTGAAGATACAACATCTTTATCGTCATTGCCTGTGACAATAATAAATATATCAGCAGGTGGTATAAGGTTAGGATTTACTAATAAATTTAAAAGGACACATGGCTTTGATGTAGATGATCCTCCCTATATCTTAATTTTTATACAATTTAATATTGAAGGCCAAAAGAAGTCCTTATATTTGATTTGTGAGGTGAAAAACTATTCCAAAGATTATTATACTGCAAATATAGAGGTTGGTCTTCAATTTAAACAAAGGGGACGGCTTAATCCAGAAACAGGCTCTGTTGAGTGGTATAATGTAAAAGAAGATGAAGGTGTTGATGAAATAGCAAAATTTGTGTTTATTAAAAATCAAGAACTTATAAGAAAAGGTTTAACCACATAAAAGAAGGAGGAAATTTTTCTGTGGACGAGGGAAACTCTGAGGGCAAACTGCGAAGTATTATTAGGGCGATTTTTGGAGGGGGTAAAGAATTTGATTCTATTGAGGATTTACTAAAAGAGGCTGAAAAAGAAAAGCTAGTTTCAAAAGATATTGCTTCAATGCTTCTTAACATAGTTAAATTAGGTGAAAAAAAAGTTTATGAGGTAATGATACCAAGAACAGATATAGACTGTGCAGAAGACACATTGACTATCAAAGAAGTTGCTGAAATTATAATCAAAAGTGGCCATTCAAGGATCCCTATATACAAAGATAATAAAGACCAGATAATTGGCATAATTCACGCTAAAGATCTACTTCCTATACTTCTTGAAGGAAAGGAAGTTTCTTTAACAAAGATAATGCGTCCTCCCTTTTTTGCCCCTGAAACAAAAAATGTGAAAGATCTACTCCTAGAATTCCAGTCTAAAAAGGTACATCTTGCTATTGTGATAGACGAATATGGGGGAACATCAGGTCTCATTACCCTTGAAGATATCCTGGAAGAGATTGTAGGGGAAATTGAAGACGAATATGACACTCCAAAACAAGAAGATATCAAGATTTTGGAAGATTCCTCGTGTCTTGTTTCGGGAAGAACATCTCTAGAAGATCTAAGAGAAGAACTGGGAATAGACCTGAATTCTCAATATGTTGAAACCATTGGTGGCTATTTAATAGAATCTTTGGGAAGAATACCTAAAGAAGGCGAAATTATAAAACTAAAGGATTATAAATTTCAGATAAAAAAAGCAGATGAAAAACATATAGAATCTATACTCATATATCCAATTGAGAAAAAAAGTAGCGAAGAAAAAGATTCCTCATCAGATGGAGAAAATATTTAATTAAATGTTAGAACTTTGTCTAGCTATTCTAACATTTTTTGCATTTGCCAATCCAATAAAACAGATTCCCTTTTTTGTATTTTGTTTTCCTTTATTATTATTATACCTAGCAAATAAATCGTATAATCTAATAAAATTAATAATCGTTAGTTGGATATACGGAAGCTTTATATACATTTTTTGCCTCTATTGGATTTACTATCCAGTATCATCTTATACCAACATACCTCTTATTATATCAATTTTTTGTCCCGTACTTTTAGGACTTTATCTTGGATTATATCCGGCTGTGTTTTCTATATTTGCTTTTCTTGTAAGAAAAAAGCATTGGCTATTACAAGGTATATTTTGTGGACTTAGTTGGATAGTATTAGAATACATAAGATCCTTTTTTCTTACAGGTTTTCCATGGCTTAATCTAACACAGGCATTTACCAAATATCCAATATTTATTCAACTGATTCAAATAACAGGATGTATTGTCTATTCTGGAATAATTGTATGCATTATAACATGGATTTTTAATACAAGAAAAAAAAATTTAATCCCTTTTACTGTTGGGCTAATATCTTTTATATTCATCCTTGCTATAAACTGGCATTTATATAAAAGACCCATACCAAAAAAAGAACAAATTCCTTCATTAATTGTGCAAGGAAATATTGATCAATATCAAAAGTGGAACATCAAATTTCAAAACTCAACCCTGGATAAATATATCAATCTAACAAAATCTAAATTAAATCCAGAGATAAGGCTTGTAGTTTGGCCAGAAACTGCAATGGTCTTTTATTTGTATTACAACCAATTTTTGACAAATAAACTTCTCAATTTCACAAGAGACAAAAACTTTTTATTAATCACAGGCGCTCCTGCTTATGAGAAAATCAAAAACAAAGATAGATTTTTTAATAGAGCCTATCTTATTTCCCATGGAAAGATACAAGATTTTTATGACAAGGTACATCTAGTTCCATTTGGAGAATATGTCCCTTTATCAAATTTACTTTCTTTTCTTGAAAAAATAGTGGAAGGCCCTGGTAACTTTTCCCCTGGCAAGGCCCTATTACCTCTAAGATATAGGAATATTGCAATTTGTACACTAATCTGTTATGAAATAATCTTTCCTGACTTAACAGCAGAAATAGTGGGGAAGAATGCAGAACTTATTGTGAATATAAGCAATGATGCGTGGTTTGGAAATACATCAGGTCCTTATCAGCATCTAAATCAGGCGATATTAAGGGCCATTGAAACGAAAAGATATATATTAAGGGCAACAAATTCAGGTGTATCTGCTGTGATCTCTCCTAAAGGAGAAATAATAGATAAAATTGGATTGAATAAAGAAGGGAGCATATACGCAGAATCTGTATATTTAATTGACCAAAAAACCTTTTTTGTATTATATCATAATCACATAAAAAGCTTTTGCTTTATCATATGGATAGTGTTGCTAATATGTTGTTTTAAAAAAGAAATTATCAGCCAAATAGGAAATAGGATATGAGTGAAAAGCTTATTCAACTTCCTGAACTAAAAAGGGAACGAGATCAGATCATGGAAAAATATGAAACATTAAGGGGCCGCCTTTGACATTGCTTCATTTAAAAAAGAACTAGAACAAATAGAAAAAGACCTTTCAAAACCAGAGATATGGAATGATCCTGAGACAGTGCGTCCCTTAATGCAGAGAAAATCCTATCTAGAAGATGAGCTAGATCTTTTTTCAAAATTAGAACAGTCAAAAAACAATATGTTAGAGTGGATTGAACTTGCAGATGAGGATGAAAGTGAGGAGATTTTGCTCGCTGCAGAAGAACAACTTAACGATTTTAAAAAACTTCTAGATGAATATGAATTAAAAACCCTGCTATCGGAAGAACAGGATAAGAACAATGCTATATTGGAAATTCATCCTGGTGCTGGAGGGCTTGATGCCCAGGATTGGGCTGAAATGCTTCTTAGAATGTATAAAAGATGGGCTGAGAGAAAAAATTTTAAAATTGACATACTAGATTACTTGGAAGGGGAGGAAGCAGGGATAAAGAGTTGTACCATATCAATAGAAGGACATTATGCCTATGGATTGTTAAAGGGAGAAAAGGGAATCCACAGGCTTATTCGAATTTCTCCTTTTGATGCATCAGGAAGAAGGCACACCTCATTTGCTTCTGTGGATGTCTATCCAGAGGCAAACACTGAAATAAATATTGAAATAAGAGAAGAAGATTTGAGAATTGATGTATTCAGGGCATCTGGACCAGGAGGACAATCTGTAAATAAGACTAGCTCTGCAGTAAGAATTACTCATATTCCAACAGGAATTATGGTACAATGTCAAAATGAAAAATCTCAATTTAGAAATAAAGAAATAGCAATGAAAATACTTAAAGCAAGATTATATGAATTGGAAATAAAAAAAATAGAAGAAGAAAAACAAAAGCAATATGAAGAAAAAAGTGCAATAGCATGGGGATCACAGATTAGAACATATATCTTACATCCTTACAAACTAGTAAAAGACCATAGAACTAACACTGAGGAAAGTGCTGTAGAAAAGGTTTTAGATGGTTATTTAGATAATTTTATTAGAAACTATTTGTTATATATCCATGAACAAAGAAAAAAATAAAGCAAAGACATTAGAAGAAGAAATAAAACTTCTTCAAAAATTATTATCAAGTAAAATCTCAAAGGCTAATAACGATTGTTGTATTATATTATTTAGAGGAGTATGTGGATTTAGTAAAGATGAAATACAACAAATTATTTCAAATAATAAATTGCTAAATTGGAATGTATTGGATATTAAAAAAGATCATTTTAAATCTATTGCAGATTTATTAAAGAAAATAGATAAATTATATGAACTTTCTCAAAAAGATCCATTGACGGGTTTGGGAAATAGAAAAAAATTAGAAGAGACATTGGAATTAGAAATTGAAAGGAGTTTTACAACAAAACAACCATTATGTTTATGTTTTTTGGATATTGATGATTTTAAAAACATAATTAATAACAAAGGACATGATGTTGGAGATAACGTATTAAAAGATGTAGCAAAAATTTTAAAGGCTTGTTGTAGAAAAACAGACATGATATTTAGATATGGAGGAGAAGAATTGATTATTTTGTTTCCTGGAACTCCTTTATACCAATGTGAAGTGATGAGTAACAACATTAAAGATACAATCAAAAATTATGTATTTATTGACAATGAAAATAATTCATTTCATGTAACATGTTCTATAGGGATAGCATGTTATAAAGGCAAAAAATCCATTGATTATAAGGAACTTATAAAAGAGGCCAACAAGGCATTACAGAGGGCAAAGGAAAAAGGTAAAGACATGGTTGTTGCTGGGGAAATTATAGATATAGATTTAAAACTAGAAGAAGATTTAAAAGTCAAACCTGAAGAAAAAAATCTTTTATTTGGAAAAAACCTTTAACCTCATAAATATTTTTGTGGTGTAAATATGGATTACAAGAGAAAAACCTTAAGTATTTCAATATTAAGCGGTAAGGGAGGAGTTGGAAAGACAAACATTGCATTAAATTTGGCCTATGCCATAAGTGCTTTAAACTCCCCTACTCTTCTTATTGATTGCGATTTGGGACTTGCAAATCTAGACGTATTACTCGGTGTTACACCCCAAAAGAATATAGAATATTTATTAAAACCAGATACTAAAATTGACGATATCATTATTCAACTTAAAAAAGGTCTTGATTTCATCCCTGCTGCATCAGGTGTCCCTGAACTAGTAGAATGGGACGATGATCTTCAAACTTCTATATTTAAAAAATTGAATCAGGAAATGAAAGATTATCATTTTATTATATTAGATCTAGGTGCTGGGATTAATGCAACCGTATTAAATTTAGCCTCAATTACCAGATTCAAAATTGTAATAATTACTCCAGAACCCACATCCTTAACAGATGGATATGCCCTTATAAAGGTCTTAAAAAAACAACATAATATTAAGGACTTTTTTATAATAGTAAATATGGCAAAAAATATAAAAGAAGGAAAATCCACTTTTAAAAAGTTACAACTAGCGTGTGAGAAATTTTTGTCTATTCAAATAAAATTTTTGGGACTAATTCTTGAGGACAAAAATGTACAATTAGCAGTAATAAATCAAGTTCCATTATTTGAGTTTAAAAAAGACTCTCAAGCCCTAAATAACATCAAAGAGATTGCTTTAAAAATAATGAAATTTCGGGAGATTGTGCTGCCTGAACTCACACTCCCATTTAACCTAGATTTCATACTTAAGAAAAATAATACTTGACCAAAAATCAAATTTTTTGCATAAGTTATAAGAATATTTTACATTTGATTAATTCATAAAAAAAGGAGAATACTCATGAACAAAAGTGATCTTATAAAAGAACTTGCAAAAAGAAAAGATCTTAGCATTGAAGATGCAACAACTATAGTCAATACCTTTTTCGATGCAATCAAAGAGGCATTAAAGAATAACAGGCGAGTGGAGATAAGGGGCTTTGGGAGTTTTAAAATAAAACATTATAAAGGATATATAGGAAGAAATCCAAGTACTGGTGAAAAAGTAGAGGTAAAACCCAAAAAACTCCCTTTTTTTCGAGTGGGGAAAGATTTTAAGGAGTATTTAAATTCATGAAAAAATTTATGATTACATTTTTATATATGTTTTTTGGGTTGGATTTTGTTTTTGGTGCTGAAACTGACTTGAAAATAGTCTATACTGCTAATACGATTGGTATAATAAGGCCATGCCCAGTGTGAGGAGGAGAAATCTATGGAAATTCACGATCATGTGAAATTCTACAAACTTCATGGATCAGGTAATGATTTTATCATAATCCCTATGGAAAAAAATAAACTAAATTTAAACACAAATGAGATGTCTCATTGGGCCAAAAAATTGTGCACGAGAAAATTTTCTGTTGGTGCTGATGGGTTAATTTTTTTGACCAAAAAGGGTTTAAGTGTAGACAATGCCTCATACAAGTGGCACTTTTATAATTCCGATGGATCGAGAGCTGAGATGTGTGGAAATGGTTCAAGATGTGCAGCAAGACTGGCTTATGAATTGGATTATGCACCAGAAGAACATATATTTGAAACAGATGCAGGGCCAATTTATGCCCATGTTTATCCTGGACAGCACCTTGTTAGGGTCCAATTAACAAAACCTTTTGACCTCAATATGAACATATCGTTAGATATAGATAATAAAAACTATACAGTGCATTTTGTAAATAGTGGTGTGCCCCATACTGTAGTTTTTGACGAAAATGTAGAAGAGCTAGATGTAAAATTATTAGGCAAAAAAATCAGGTTTCATAAACGATTTGCACCAAAAGGAACAAATGTAAATTTTGTGAAAGTAAAAGGAAAAAATAGCCTTTATTTGAGAACCTATGAGAGAGGTGTTGAAGACGAGACCTATGCGTGCGGAACAGGTGCTGCTGCATCTGCCTATATTGCCTATAAAAAGGGACTAGTAAAAGATACAGAAGTTTCAGTTACAACCTCAGGTGGAGAAGAATTAATAATTACTATCAAAGACAATACTCTTTATCTCACAGGGGGTGCCACCCTTGTGTATCAGGGAATATTAAATTCAAAAGAAATCTTTTCATCAAAATTTTAAAACCAGCCCTCACTATAATTTATACTTTTAAGGGCTGGCTTTCGCAAAAGGAGGAAGGTTAATATATTTTAGCAATTATCATACCAAATATTAGACAGACAACTTCAATAAAATTCTAAAAATAGAGTTCAATTTTTTGAACCTTTAAAAATGTAATTCATTCCCTTCAACTTTTTTATTTCATTATATCTCTTTGAAAAATTTAGCTTTTTTAAAATAAAGAAACCTAAAACAAGGTAGATGTACATATTTTGATTGGTTCAAAAAATTTTACTCATAATCATTTTACACGATTTTACACCCAAAGCGAGGAAGCTTAGAAAGGCCCATTTTGCAGATATGGCTGAACTTAAAAAAATTATCTTATGCGTAACATCGGAGAATAACTTACATTAAAGGGAGGGCATATTAAATACCCCCCCATCTTATACTATAGCAGTTGTAAAGATTCTTTTTCCTCTCTACTCAATGTCTTAGATAGATCAAGGAGGATGAGCAATCTATCATCTAACTTACCTACGCCTTTTATATAATCAGATTCAACTCCAGCAACTATTGGAGGAGGAGGTTCAACAGTATTAGCAGGGATCCTGAGAACTTCAGACACCTCATCCACTACAAGACCAACAGTTATATCATCTACCTTTACAACAACTATCCTTGTAGCCTTATCATGCTCTTTGCCCTCTAATCCAAATCTTTTTCTCAAGTCAATGATAGGTATGACCCTACCCCTTAAATTTATAACCCCTTCTACAAAATCAGGTGCATTGGGAACTGCTGTAATGTTTTGCATTCTAATAATCTCTTGCACCTGCATTATATCAACTCCAAATTCCTCCCCACCTAACTTAAAAGATACTAGTTGTAACATTTCATCATGGCCTGCTTTTGTATCACTCATAGACTTCTCCTTCTTATTTTCAAATTAAATGATTTTATAGTGAATAGTTTTAACCAAAAGTACCTCTAAACACAAGATATTTTTAATGCTATTTTTTGTTTTTTTGCATAAACCATAAAAACTGTCTACAAATACCCATGAGCATATTAAATTCATTCTTTTTTAAATTGATTCTGTGGATAAATCTCTTTAAAGGCATCATAAAGTAGTTACTATTTTCAGGAAGTAAAAAATCAATGGCTATTAATACCTCTTGCAATTTTTCAAACAAGATTTGCAGATCTTTATGGGTTGCATATTGGGTAACGTCTTTTTCTAAGTTATTCATTTGCCATGAGTGAAACGATATCTTATTAAAACATTCATATAAAATTATAAGCACAGCTTGCGCCACATTAAGAGACCATGCATCTCTATTAGTAGGAATAGTGATTAATTGTCCACATAATTCTATCTCTTCATTTAAAAGCCCAGTATCTTCAGGTCCAAAAACAATGGCAACCTTTCTGTTATTGGCAATGTCATCAGCTATAAGTGAAGCTGCCTGTTTTGGGAGCAATACCCTTTTTCTCCATCTCCCAACCCTTGCTGTAGTGCCATACACCTTATTGAAATCTTCCAATGCAACAGAAAGGCTTGAAAAGATCTTTGCCTTTTCTAGTAAGTGTTTCCCCTTTGGAGTAGCAAGGGGAAGGGCCCTATTTAGGTCAAAATCTTGGGGATTTACCAAATATAACTCTTTACACCCCATATTAATACAAGCCCTGGCAACAGAGCCAATATTTTCTGAATACTTAGTTCTACACAATACTACAGTAAGATTTTCCATAATATTTTCTAAAAATCCTTTTATTAGATTGCAAATTTTTTATAAACCACATCCAAAATTTTGAAAAAAATATCATCTATTGTATCTTCTCCATTAATTACAACAAAACGTTCTTTAAATCTTTTTGAAAGTTCCAAAAATCCCGCTCTTACTTTACTATGAAATTTTATTGATTCTAATTCAAATCTAGACTCTCTATCTTTTTGCTCTCTTGAATTTCTCATAATAGCCCTATTAAGACCTAATTCAACAGGTATATCTATTAAAAATGTAATATCAGGCCATATGCCATAGCAAGCATAGTCACAAAAATTAATAATTTGATCAATGTCCATTTCTCTGCCATAGCCCTGATATGCAATTGTGGAATCATTAAACCTATCCACAATTACCACTTTTTTTTCTTCTAATGCAGGACGTATGATTTCCTTTACATGTTGAGATCTTGCTGCTAGATACAAAAACAACTCTGTTCGTTGGTCAAGCCCTACATTCTTGGGATCTAGAAGTATCTTTCTTAATTTATCACCAATATTACATCCCCCTGGTTCCCTGGAATAAATAACTGAAACATTTTGTTCTTTTAATTTTTCATAAAGCAGCCTGCTCTGTGTGGTCTTTCCGCATCCCTCTATTCCTTCAAAGGTAATAAACACTCTTCAAAGCTCCTTTTTTTCGGTGATTCATTTTGCTCTAAAAATTCATTGGTGTGGGAGGGTTTAAAGATCTTTCTTTCTAAAAATTTCATATATCTAGACCAGTTCTCTCCTTTTTCTTCTAATCCTTCAGTGGCCAGACTCATCATGGCAATCTTTGCATCCACATTATCTGCAACATGGACAATAAACGCTTCTTTTGTTTTCGGCCTTTTAGGAGATCCAAATTCATATTCTCCATGATGAGACGCTATAATATGTTTTAGATGAAGAATAAGATCTTCGTCTAGTCCTTTTACCTTATTTATATACGGATCAATCATTGAAAGCCCCAATATAATATGACCAAGCAACCTACCACTATCTGTCACATTATAGGATATATTCCCCTCATATTCCTTTATTTTCCCAATATCGTGTAAAAGTGCCCCAACCAATATAATTTCCCTGTCAACATCCTTATAGTTTTTTGCTATGTCCAAAGAGAGCTTACAGACTGATAATGTGTGCTCAAGTAGTCCACCTCTATATACATGATGCACATTTATAGCTGCAGGAAGCATCATAAGTCTCTGTCTTATATAGTTATCATTTAATATTAATCCACACAATCTCCTCCAGGGCTTAAATTTTAGATTTTCAAAACAGAGATTTTCCAACTCTATTATCAACTGCTCAGGAGGAGGATCAGATGATGGGATGAGTTCATCAAGATTAATCTCCTCTTCATTTGCATAATCAAACTCATTAACAATCACTTGAAGATTTTCCCGAAAATTATCCACATGTCCTTTAATTTTTACAAAGGAATCTTCTTTTATTTCCTTATAATTATCGCTTAAAGGATGCCAGATCTTTCCAGTTATGCGACCAGTTTTATCTTGAAATTCAAGGTCCCAGTAAGGTCCATTTTTAGAAGTACCCAATCTGGCCTTTATGACAACATATATTCCTTCAACTATATCACCTTGTTTTAATTCACTTATAAATCTCTTTTTGTCCATGATTTTTGTTGCCAATAAATAAGTTGTTTATTAATAAAAATTAACGTCAGTTGCGTGATAGCTAGAATTTTTAACTAAATTAGAGGGTAAGGTAAAGATGAAAATTCTTCTCACAAATGACGATGGAATATTCGCCATTGGACTTAGAACCTTGTATAGAGCCCTAATTGACAAAGGATATGATGTTTCGGTAATTGCGCCGTTGACAGAACAGTCAGCAGTGGGTCATGCAGTAACTCTATCAAACCCTTTGAGAATAAAAAAAATAAATGAAAATGGGCTAAAGGGAATAGGAGTTCGGGGAACTCCAGTTGATTGTGTAAAACTCGCCTTAACTACACTTCTCAAAAATACTCCAGATCTAGTTGTCTCAGGCATAAATAGTGGAGCAAATGTTGGGGTGGATATATTGTATTCAGGGACTGTGGCAGCAGCCACAGAGGCTGCACTTGCGAAAGTACCTGCACTTGCTGTGTCCATTGATAATTTTCAACCCTTAGATCTTAAAAAACAGGCAGAATTTGTTTGTGAATTTATAGAAAAGATAGAGTGGATAAAGTATAGAAATAAAGTCATTAACTTAAATTTTCCCAACTGTGCCTTTGATGAGATAAAAGGTGTTAAAGTGTGTGCACAAACCCAGGCTGTTTATAAGGATTGGTACGAAAAGAGGCTTGATCCCCGAGGCAAGCCCTATTTCTGGCTGTGTGGATACATTCCAAAAGAAAATCTATCTCCTAAATCCGACAGAGCGTATTTAAATGAAGGATATATTACTGTGACTCCTCTACATTTTGACTTTACGGACAAAGGCCTATTAAAAACACTTAATAATGAAATTGGCGATCTATTTTAACAAGGAGGTGTTGGATATGGCAAAAAGAGAACAATGGGGTAGTCGGATCGGTTTTGTAATTGCAGCCATTGGTTCTGCTATTGGATTAGGAAATATATGGAGATTCCCTTACATGGCCTATGACAATGGAGGCGGTGCATTTTTAATTCCTTATTTTTTTGCAATGTTAACTGCTGGAATTCCTATAATTATCTTGGAATTTGCCGTAGGGCATAAGTACAAAGGTTCTGCTCCCATGTCCTTTGCAAAGGCAAAAGAAAAATGGGAATGGCTTGGTTGGTGGCAGGTATTTATTTCATTTATAATTTCAATCTACTATGTTGTTGTTATAGCATGGGCATTAAATTACACTTTGCTTGCCTTTAATTTGGGATGGGGAGAGGATACAAAGGGTTTCTTTTTTACTAAATTTTTACACATCACCTCTAGCCCTATGGAATGGGGTAATATTGTGTGGCCTATATTTACTGCCACTGTTATCCTCTGGTTTATCAACTGGCTAGTACTGTTTAGCGGAATAAAAAAAGGAATTGAATTTGCCAATAAGATCTTTATGCCACTACTTTTTATCTTGCTAATTATCATGCTTGGCAGAGCAATTACCTTAGATGGTGCAACTAAAGGTTTGCAATGGCTTTTTCGACCTGATTTTAGCGCAATATTAAACTACAAGGTCTGGACTGCAGCTTATGGTCAAATCTTCTTTTCACTGAGTATTTGTTTTGGAATTATGATAACATACGCAAGTTATTTGCCTGAAAAATCTGATATCAACAACAACGGCATGATAACTACCTTTATAAATTGTGGATTTAGTATCCTGGCTGGAATAACGATCTTTTCTGTACTTGGATACATGGCAACAAAACAAGGGGTTAGTGTAAAGGATGTAGCAGGCGCAGGGGTGGGTCTTGCTTTTGTCACAATTCCTAAGGCCATTAATTTATTACCTGGTGCAAAATTTTTTGGTACATTGTTTTTCCTTGCCCTAGTATTTGCTGGCCTTTCTTCCATGATCTCCATTACTGAAACATGTGTTTCAGGACTTATGGATAAATTCAAATGGGATCGCAAACCAACAACTTCTCTTTTTTGTGTAGTTGGATTTCTTCTAAGTCTTATCTTTACTACGCAGGGAGGATTACTTATTCTCGATATAGTTGACCACTTTATAAATAATTTTGGAATTGTTTTTGCTGGACTTATTGAGATTATTCTTTTGTCATGGTTTTTTAACTTGGATTCTTTAAGGGAACATGCAAATTCCATTTCTGACTTTTCTGTAGGCAAGTGGTGGAATTTTTGCCTGAAGATTTTAACTCCAATAGTGCTTGGCTACATGGCTATTGCAAATTTAATTGGAGACATCAAAAAACCTTATGGCGGCTATCCAACAAGCGGAGTACTGATCTTTGGCTGGGCAGTGGTAATTGGAATAGTAATTTTAAGCTTTGTGATGCAAATGGGCCATAGCTTTAACAATAAAAAATAAGGAGCAAGAAAATGACCACTGGAGCAATCTTAATGATGATATTTGGACTTACAGTAACCTGGGGCGGGGCTGCAATTTGTATTGGTATTGCCCTCAAAAAAAGACCCAGTTAAAAAACCAGGGGACTTATGTCCCCTTTTTATCATCGATTTTTTTCTTTAAGACCTAATTCTCTCACAATATTTTCAACTGCCTTTTTATAAAAATCTTCTGGAGATAAAGATCCTTTTACTGATGTATCTAAAATCAACTTTGGGAAATTTTTGTATTCATCCTTTGGTGTGATCTCATATTCTGGAGGAAAGGCATTATCAAAATACATCTGTTGAAACTTTAAAAACTTTAATAAATGGGCAGTTGCATCCAATATACAGACCTCATCTTTTTCAATAAGATCTAACTCTTTGGCCTTTAACATCCCAGCAAAACACTCTCCTCCTTGAGTGCAAGCTATATGTCCATGTTTATTCACCACTAACATTCCTTCAATAATCTGCTGTTCCTCCACTTGCACTACATAAAATACGCCACCAATGGATTCATATTTATCCACTAGTTTTTTCACCCGTGGAAAAGAGACTGGATTACCAATCATCGCTGCCTGGGCAACTGATGGTCTAACTGGTACAGGCTTATATTTTCTGGTTTTCTTATCCTCTGAATAAAATTTAAATACAGGGTCTGCATGTGATGATTGTACACCTATTATTTTTGGTAAAAATTTAATTATCCCAAGCTCATATAATTTTATAAAACCAGATATAATTGCAGCGATATTACCTGCATTACCAATGGGTACAAAAATAACTTTTCCTGCTACATCCCAGTCAAACCACTGAGCTATTTCATAAGAATATGACTCTTGCCCCAATATTCTCCAGCTATTTTTTGAATTAAGTAATGCTACATTATAATTATCTGCAAGGTATTCAACAACCTTCATGCAATCATCAAATACTCCTGGAAGTTCAAGCACAGTTGCGCCACTGCCCAGTGGCTGAGCAAGCTGTTGGGGGGTGACTTTACCATGGGGAAGTAATACCACACTCTTAATGAGATCACCCACATATGCTCCATACATTGCAGAAGATGCAGATGTATCTCCTGTTGATGCACAAATTGCTAATATATCTTTATATCCTTTTTTTCTCACAAGGTATTTAAGATAACTAAAGGCACATGCCATTCCCCTATCTTTGAATGATGCACTGGGATTTTGACCCTCATTTTTGTAAGCAAATTTCACACCTACATATTTTTGAAATCCTTTAGATGCAAAAACTATTGGAGTATGTCCTTCCCCTAAATAAACTATATCTTCTGGATCTAAAATAGGAGCCATTAATTCATAAAACCTAAAAATACCCCTTAAAGGATATAATTTTGTCGCAGCACGCTTGTCAAAGATCTCTTGCCACGTCTCTGGAGGATATTTTTTTAATTCTTCAAATCTCTTATCTTCTAGCAAAAAAACACCCTTGCAATTGGGGCAGGTATATAAGAGCTCATCAGCAGGATATTTGTTTCCACAAACCTGGCATCTGTATTCTAACTCACCCCTATATTTGGGAAATTCGCTATATAAATTCATAATAGATCACCCCTGTTCTATTCTTGTCTTTTGTCAATTACCCTAATTGCCTTTCCTTCGCTTTTAGGAAGGGATCTGTGTTCAACTAATTCCACCTTTGGTGTAATCAAGATCTCTTGTCTAAGTCTTTTTTGAATCTTGTCTTGAAGTGCCTTAAGAACCCTCATATCTTCAACAAAAAATTCATCCTTTATCTCTACCTTAACCCTCATTTGATCAATATGCCCTTCTCTTTCAAGCACGATCAAATAATTCTGTCCCACCTCAGGTATAGACATAAGCACCTTTTCCACTTGCATAGGATAAATATTTACGCCTTTGAGGATGAACATATCATCTGAACGGCCCTTTATCCTGTCAATCCTTTTATGCACCCTTTTGCATGGGCATTCTCCAGGTAGTATTCTGGTTATATCCCTTGTCCTATATCTAATAAGGGGCATGCCTTCCCTTTTTAATGTGGTCAACACAAGTTCTCCAAATTCTCCATCAGGAACAGGCTCTAATGTATCAGGGTCTATTACTTCAACTAGATATGCATCTTCCCAGATATGCATTCCATTTTGCTCTTTACATTCAAATGCAACTCCAGGTCCATTCATCTCTGATAAGCCATATGAATTATAGGCCTTTACATTATATATTTCCTCTATTCTCTTTCTCACCTCTTCAGTGTGAGGTTCTGCACCTATTAAAGCTATCTTTAAATTAAGAGATTTTGGATCAATTCCCATTTCATCAAATACTGTTGCTAGATGCAAAGCATAAGATGGAATAATATGAATTGCTGTGACTCTAAAATCCTTCATTAATTTTATCTGTCTTTTTGAATTCCCCGCCCCAGCAGGAATGGTGAGACATCCCAGTCTTTCAGCACCATAATGTATCCCAAGCCCACCTGTGAACAGTCCATATCCACTTAGGTTTTGAAAAATATCCCAGGACCTTATTCCAACCATATACATGCATCTTGCCATTAGATCAGCCCAGGTATCTAAGTCTTTTTGGGTATATAACACCGCAGTGGGGGCGCCAGTAGTACCTGAAGACACGTGCAATCTCACCATTTTGGCAACTGGCTCAGTAAGCAGTCCCACTGGATAATTTTTCCTGAGATCGTCTTTTGTTGTAAAAGGCAGTTTTTTAATATCATCTAGGGATTTTATATCTTCTGGTTCAATGTCTTCCAACCTATCCCAATAAAAAAGTCCCTTTTTTGCCTGAGCAATTGTTTCTTTCAATCTCTTTAGTTGCAAGGCCTCCAGCTCATCTCTAGATAACATCTCTTCCTCATGCAAATATTCTTTATCCATTGATTTGCTCCTAACGTACTATTTTAATCATCACTTTTCTCTAACTCTTCAAAGGCTGTGTATTTTGATAGATAGGCAAGCTCTAAGCTGCCTATTGGCCCATTTCTCTGTTTTCCTATAATAATTTCAGCTATGCCTTTTTTAGGATTATCCTCTTTTTTATTATAGACCTCGTCCCTATATAAAAATATTATCACATCTGCATCTTGCTCTATTGCTCCAGACTCCCTTAAATCTGAGAGCATGGGCCTTTTGTCTTTTCTTTCTTCTACCTTTCTATTCAACTGTGCCAGGGCCACAACTGGCACATCAATTTCCTTTGCCAGGGCCTTTAGGTTTCTTGAAATATATGAGATCTCTTGTTCCCTTGAATCCTTTTTTTGAGGAACATGCATAAGCTGAAGATAATCAATAATTACAAGTCCAAGATCGTGTTCGCTTTTTAGTCTTCTACATCTAGCTCTAAGCTCCAGAGGCTCCAAAGCAGGAGTGTCATCAATAAATATAGACGCCTTGGACAATTCATCTGCAGCCTCATATAATTTGGCCCAGTCATCGTCATCTAAAAATCCTGTTCTCAATTTTTTTAGCTCCACCTTTGCCCTTGCGCACAGCATCCTCATCATCAATTGTTCCATGGACATCTCAAGTGAAAATATAGCAACAGGAATATTATATTTAACAGCAGCACGAACACCAATATTCAGTCCAAAGGCAGTCTTGCCCATACTGGGCCTTCCTGCAATTATAATTAAGTCACTTTTTTGTAATCCCCCTGTAAGTTCATCAAGCTTTTTATATCCAGTTGGAATACCAGTAATTAATTCTTTTTTCTCAAACCTTGCAGAAAGCTGTTCAAAGACCTCATTTATCAGTTGTTTGCTACTTTTGAAATTAGGAAGTACCCTTGATTCAGATATGCTGAAAATGGTCTGTTCAGCTTGGTCCAAAAGGCTCTCTGTATCCTCTTCAAACTCATACGCAAGTGTAATTATTTTAGCACCACCAGAGATAAGCTCTCTTTTTATTGCCTTTTCCCTTACAATTTCAGCATAATGTAGGGCATTGGCTGAAGGCACTAAATTTTCCATCAAAGATGCCAGATAAACCACTCCACCAACTTCTTCTAGTTTTTCTTCTTTTTCTAAAATTTCCTTTAAGGTGATAAGATCAATGGGCTTATTTTTTGAATAAAGTTTAATAAAAGAGTTAAAGATGATCCTGTGGGCAGGATGATAAAAATCTTCTGGTTTTAAAATTTCAAGCAGTTGATGGAATATAGAATTATCAATCAAAACCCCCCCTAACACAGCCTGCTCAGCCTCTATGTTATGGGGGGGTAATTTTTTTAATAGGTCAGGTAATATGGCAGTTGGTGTTGAGAAAGGTTTCCTGCCATATCCCCTACTTTTCTGTTTCTGACTCATCGCCTTCTTCCTGGTATTTCACCACAGCTACATTCAAGGTAGCTACAACACCAGGATATAGCTTTACTGGTATTTTGTATTCCCCAATGGAACGGATTGGTTTATCAAGTTCAATCTTTTTTCTATCTATATCAAAACCATTTTCTTTGAGATAAGAGGCAATGGTTGAAGAGGTAACAGAGCCATAAAGCTTATCCCCTTCTCCTACTCTTACCTTAATCTCAATGGGCAAGGCCTCTAATTTATCAGCAAGCTCCTTTGCCTGGAAGCGCTCTTTATTTAACCTTTCTTCAAGTTTTCTTTTTTCATGTTCAAACACTTTTAGATTAGAAGGAGTTGCCAACATGGCAAGTTTTTTGGGGATCAGATAATTTCTTGCATATCCTGGCTTAACATCAACAACATCTCCCAATTTCCCCAATTTTTCTATATCCGTTCTAAGTATCACCCTCATTTCATAGCTCCTTCTATTTTCTTGTTTATCTCAATGCTGTGGCGTGAGGTGTAGTAAAGCAGGGCCATCTGTCTCGCCCTCTTTATTTCCCTTGTAAGTTTTCTCTGATGTTTGGCACATGTACCTGTTATTCTTCTTCCCATGATCTTTCCTGTTTCAGTTATAAAATCCTTTAATATATCAGGCCTCTTGTAATCAAGAGGTAGATTTTTGTCTGCGCAAAAACGACAAAACTTTTTTTTAGGTGAAAACTTTATAGCCATAATCTATGCCTCCTGAAATTTGTCAGAAAGTTTAACAGTTAAAAATTTAAAAATATCTTCATTGATCCTAATCTTTCTCTCAAGTTCTGCAACACCATCTGCAGGCACTGCATACTCAAGACGAAGATAATAACCTCGGGTGTGTTTTTTTACAGGATATGCAAGCTCTCTAATTCCCCATTCATCTTTTGCAACTAACTTCCCCTTGTACTGTTCTTCAATTACTTTTGTGAGATCTTCTATAACTTCCTGCCTTTCTGACTCATTCATGTCAGGATTAAATAATAGAAGGGTCTCATAATGTCTAAGTCTCATAATACCTCCTTTTGGTCTATTTGGCCCCCAACTTAATTATTAGGAGCAAGGATAAGACTTTTGAGTTGCCTATCAAAGGGTTTTATTTTTAATAGACGAAAGAGGAAGCTGTCAAGACAAAAGAGTGAGGAAATAAATGATTCAAATGAATAATTATTTACAGTCAAGCCCATGCATATGAGATTTTCCCCTATTTACCCCCTTCTCCTCCCATATGGCCTTTAGGCCTTGTAATTGACATATGTAGCAACAAAATTATTGTCACAATCCACTTAATTTCTTGACCCTAGATAATTATTTTTCTAAATATGAATAATGCTTATGACGCAAGGCACTATTACTTAATTAATTAAAATCAACCAGGCAATGCCTATGGATCTTCCTTCAAGTTGTAAAAAAAAGCTTCTTTCTGCTAGCGAGGCTGTAAAAAAGATAAAAAATGGCAGCCGAGTTTTTGTTGGCACAGGATGTGGTGAGCCCCAATCTCTGATTAGGGCCATGATACAAGATGAAACCATACAAGATATTATTGTATATCAGATGCTTTCTTTTACCTTTTCTCACTACATAAATGACCCAAATTTTTTAAGACGTTTTCAGCTAAAATTATTCTTTATTAGCCTTGCTATGAGACAGGCTGCATTTGAAGGGAAAATAGACTATATCCCAGCATATTTATCTGAAATACCAGAACTCTTTTACTCAAAAACCATTGGATTAGACGTGGCGCTGATTCAGGTAAGTCCGCCAGACAAATATGGATTTTGTAGTCTGGGGATTTCAGTGGACATTACATATGCAGGTTTAAAATGTGCTGATCTGGTAATTGCCCAAATCAATCCCAATATGCCTCGCACTTTTGGTGATAGTTTGATTCATGTGGATGATATAGACTATTTTGTATATAAAGAAGAGCCATTAGTGGAATCAATCCCTCAGAAAAAAAATAAAGAAATAATTGAAAGGATTGCCTTTTATATTAATCAACTGGTGCATGATGGTGCCACTTTACAAATCGGTTTTGGCCACTTACCTAACGCAATTTTACCATATTTAATGAACAAAAAAGACCTTGGTATACATACCCAGGTCATAACTGAAGGATTTTTGCCGCTTTTTGAGAATAAAGTTATAACAAATAAAAAAAAGTCATATCTCCCAGACAGGGCAGTAGCTTCGTTATGCATGGGATCAGAAAAACTATACAGGTTTGTAGACAATAACCCTATGTTCTATTTCAAGTCTTCAGATTTTGTGAATGATCCAAATGTGATAGCTCGAAATGACCATTTTATCTCTATAAGCTCTGCCTTAGAAGTAGACCTCACAGGTCAAATCTGCACAGATTCAAAGGGTTATCTATTTTATAGTGGCATTGGAGATCAGGTGGATTTTATTAGGGGATCAAAGATGTCAAAGGGAGGGTTTTCAATAATTGCCCTTCCTTCCACAGCACAAAATGGAAAGGTCTCAAGGATAGTTCCCCATTTAAGTGAAGGTGCAGGGGTTGCTACCACCAGGGCAGACGTGGATATTGTTGTAACTGAATATGGGATTGCTGATCTTTATGGAAAGAGTATCTATCAGCGGGTTATGGAACTTGCCCAAATAGCCCATCCAAAATTCAGAGAAGAGCTTATAAATGAGGCCAAAAAAAGACATTATATCTTTCCAGATCAACTTCCGCCCAAGAAAGAGGATCTTATATTTATTGAAAAATACAAATATAACTACAAATTACCAGATGGAAAGACTATTGAATTCAGGCCCCTACTTCCTTCAGACGAATTTGCATCTCGAAATTTCTTCTATTCCCTGAAAGAGACCACAATATATTATAGATTTTTCCAAAGAAAAAAGGTCTTTTCTAGAGAAATGTTACAAAAGGAGTGGGCAAGGCTGGATTACAAAAGGAACATGACCATAGTGGGACTTCTTCAAATAGGACGCAATAAAAGGATTGTTGCCATTGGTTCTTATGCTGAGTCTGATATATCTCCAGATTATGCAGAAGTTGCCTTTGTGGTCAGAGATGATATGCAAAATAAGGGCATAGCCTCTTTCTTACTAGGTATTTTGGAAAATATTGCAAAAGAAAATGGATATAAAGGCTTTTTTGCCACTGTGCTCATAGACAACACCAAGATGATTCATGTGTTCAAAAAAAGATACCCAAATGCCAAAATCCAAAGAAGCCTAGGGGGAGAGGTAGAAATATATATGGATTTTGAAGATAAGGAATATTAAATTAAACTTTGTATGGTCTCTGCCGATTATATAAAAAAAGGAGGCAGAGACCATGAAAGTAAACTTATATACAAATTATTTTTCAACAAATCTAAAAGCAATTCAAAAATAATCCCACCAAGATTTCAGAAAAAAAAAGAAATCAAATCTAGTGAGCCAACTTCCGCTCCCCAAATTACACCTAAAACAACAGATATTGAAAAATCAAAAATAACTACTTTAGATAGTTTGACCTCTGAGCAACTTAAAGTCATTGAATCAATTATTGAAGATTTCACCCAAAAAGACGTTGAAATCCTAGATATTGAAGAATTCAACGACTTTTCTCAGGAATTTATCCACAAAACAAACTACAACTCAAAAAACAAATCTATTTTTGGTCCTGTGTATATTCAATCCTCCACAAAAGATCAATTTAAGACAAAATTGAATTTTCAATTAGAAATCATACCCATGGTAATGTTGTCCAAGGAAAAAACAAAATGAAAATTCATTAGAACCAGGGGTGGCTCAAACAACTCAATCTTCAATTACAGAAGATATAAAAACACACCTACATGAAGCCACACAAGATAATTTAAGAAATATTCAAACCACTGACACCTTACAAAATAATCAAACTAAAGAAACAAACAAGCCAATTGAAAAACCTTTTCACCAAGCGCTATTTGAATCAAGATTTATTGATTTTATTCTATTACCAGCCTTGACATAACTCTATTAATGGTAATTTTAAATCTTACTGAAAAACTTTAATTTATAAAAAAATGAAAAGCATAAAGGGGGGAAATGCAATGAAAGAACTATTTAAAATTGAAGACAAAGAATTAATAATTGTTCAAGGGGATATAACTAAAGCAGAAGTTGATGCAATTGTAAATGCAGCAAATCCTCAACTTGCAGGTGGTGGAGGAGTGGATGGTGCAATTCACAGGGCAGCAGGGCCAAAGCTAAAAGAAGCAGGCATGAAATGGGTAAAAGAAAATGGACCTCTACCCACTGGAGAAGCAGTAATTACTCCTGGTTTTAACCTAAAAGCCAAGTATGTTATTCATACAGTAGGCCCAATTTATAGAGATGGAAGACACAATGAACCAGAACTCCTTAAAAATGCTTACAAAAATTCCCTGAAACTAGCAAGTGAACACAACTTGACAACAATTGCATTTCCAGCCATCAGTTGTGGGGTCTATGGTTATCCAAAAGAGGAAGCAGCAAAGATCTCTATATCTGTGTTAAAGGAATGTTTACCAAAATCAACAATAAAAAAATGTTACTTTTATCTATTTTCAGAAGACATGTATAAGCTTTGGGTTGAAACAGCGAAAAATATTTTAAAATAACAGGAGTATTCATGTTAGAGTTGCACGGAACAACAATATTGGCAGTAAAGGATGATAAAGGAATAGCCATTGGTGGTGACGGCCAGGTCACTTTGGGCCAGGCAATAGCATTAAAACACAAGGCCAAAAAGATAAGAAAATTATATCAGGGGAAAATAATTGCTGGATTTGCAGGGGCAACTGCTGATGCCTTTACCCTCTTGGAAAAATTTGAATCAAAGTTAGAAGAACATTCAGGGAATTTACTGAGAGCTAGTGTGGAGCTTGCAAAGGAGTGGAGAACTGATAAGTATTTGAGAAGATTAGAGGCAATGTTGGTAGTTGGGAATTGTGACACAATGTTGGTGTTGAGTGGAACTGGAGATGTAATTGAGCCAGACGACCACATAATTGGTATAGGTTCAGGTGGACCTTATGCCATGGCAGCGGCAAAGGCTCTAAAACAAAATACTCATCTAGATGCAAAAGAAATAGTAAAAAAATCCCTTGAAATCGCAGCTTCTATGTGTGTTTACACCAATACTGAAATAATAGTTGAATATATCCAAAAATAAAAAAGGAGATCAAAAGAAATGGAAGAGAGCTTGACCCCTAAACAAATAGTAGAAGAGCTGGACAAATATATAATAGGCCAGGATGAAGCGAAAAAGATGGTGGCTATTGCCCTAAGGAATCGGTGGAGAAGAAGACAGCTTCCTGAGGACCTAAGGGATGAAGTTGCACCTAAAAACATAATCATGATTGGCCCAACTGGTGTTGGAAAGACAGAAATAGCCAGAAGGCTTGCTAAGCTTACAAAATCTCCATTTTACAAAGTGGAAGCCTCAAAATTTACAGAAGTGGGATATGTTGGAAGGGATGTGGAATCTATGGTTAGAGACCTCATGGAAATTGGGGTCAATATGGTAAAAAAAGAAGAAAAAGAACGTGTTAGAAAAAAGGCAGAAGCCCTTGCTGAAGAGGCACTACTTGATATCCTCTTACCCAGGACAAGACCAAGGCATTCACCCTTAAATATTTCTGTACACCAACCTCCACAAACAGAACCTGATGCTACTAGAGAAAAGTTCAGACAACTTTTTAGAGAAGGAAAGCTTGATCATAGAATTGTGGAAGTAGAAGTTGAATTGCCCTCTGTGCATGTTGGGATTATGTCTATGCCAGGGATGGAAGATATTGAAAGTCAGCTTCAAGATATGTTCTCCAAGATGTTTCCAAAAAAGAAAAAAATAAGAAAAATGAAGGTAAAAGAAGCATATGAATATCTCGTACAAAGAGAAAGTGAAAGATTAATTGACCAAGATAAAGTTATTGAACTTGCAAAGGAGAGGGTTGAACAAAATGGAATCATATTTTTAGATGAGATTGACAAAATATGCAGCAGATCAGATGGGAAGCAGCCAGATGTATCAAGGGAAGGTGTCCAAAGGGATCTTCTTCCTGTTGTGGAAGGTTGTGTGGTAAACACAAAATATGGTATGATTAAAACAGACCATATCTTATTTATTGCAGCTGGAGCCTTCCACTTTTCTAAGCCTTCTGACCTTATACCAGAACTTCAGGGAAGATTTCCACTAAGGGTGGAACTTTCCCCCTTGACAAAGGACGATTTTTATAAAATCTTAACTGAACCACGCAATGCACTCACGATTCAGTATAAGGCACTACTTGCAACTGAAGGCGTGGAGATTGAATTTACAGAAGATGGACTAAAAGAAATAGCAAGTTTTGCAGAAAAGATTAACCAAGAAACCGAAAATATTGGTGCAAGAAGACTTTACACATTGATGGAAAGGGTGTTACATAACCTTTCGTTTGAGGCGCCTGAGAGGGCTGGAGAAAAAGTAGTTATTGATGCACAATATGTAAAAGAACAATTAAAAGATTTTCAAGAAGATATAGATTTAACTAGATACATACTTTAGCCATCTCTCCCCCTCCTTTAAATATATATTATATATATTTGGCAGGATGGGGATAACATCCTGCCTTTTCTTTTTCTTGATAATCAATCAATTTCAGTTTAATTTTATCCTTCATGAAGTTAAAAACCACCCCAAAAATTTTACACATTGAAACAGGAAAACACCTATATGGTGGTGCAAAGCAGGTGTATTACCTCATCTGGGGTCTTAAGCAAAAAAGATATGGAGAAAATATCTTAATATGCCCAAAAAAAAGTGATATACAAAGAGAATGTAATAATTTGTGCAAAATCTATCCAGAAAATATTGCAGGTGATATAGATCTATTTTTCTTATTTCGATTGCTAAAAATTATCAAAAAGGAAACCCCCCACATAATCCACATACACTCTAGAAGAGGTGCAGATACCTTTGGTATACTTGCATCCAAGATCACAAAAAAAAAAGTAATACTAACAAGAAGAGTGGACAATCCAGAACATCCATTTATTGCTAAAATTAAATATAATAACCTAGACAAGATTATTACAATCTCTAAAGGAATTTATGACATTTTGATAAGAGAAGGTGTAAAAAAAGATAAAATTCACATTATACCAAGTGGTATTGATTTTGATTTTTATAACAGAAAATGTAACAATACATGGTTTAACATAAAATTTAATATAAATGAAGATACAGTTAAAATAGGCATGATAGCTCAATTTATACCAAGAAAAGGACATGAATTCCTATTAAATGCTATTCCTTTGATCTTAGAAAAGACCAATAAAGTTATATTTATATTGTTTGGTAAAGGTCCTCTACAAAACAAAATATCTAACTTGATTTATGAAAAAAATCTTGAAAAGTATGTAAAGATAGTTGGTTTTATAAGGGATATAGAAAATTATATCCCATGTCTGGATATTTTAGTACATCCAGCATATATGGAGGGATTAGGAGTTAGCCTTTTACAAGCAAATGCGGCGTCTGTACCTGTGGTTGCCACATCAGTTGGAGGCATTAAAGATGTAATTTCACATGGGAAAAATGGTTTTCTTTTTGAACCAGAGGACAAATATCAATTTGTTAAATATGTACTTGATTTAATATTTGATAGTGAAAAAAGAAAACAAATGGGAATTAGAGGGCAAAAAATTGTAAAAGAAAAATTTTCAATATCAAATATGGTAAATAATTACATCAAAATATATGAAGATTTAATGAATAAAAAGGTATCACAATGAAAGTAAACATAATGCTTTCTTTTTCTGGAAATGGTGGCGTTGAAAAAATGGCAGTTAACTTAATGAAAGGTTTTGTCAAATTAGATAAAAAAGTGACACTTTATAGGATTAAAGATAGAGGAATGTTTGTCAAAAGGATTCCACGTGAGGTGAACCTAATTCAACTTCCATCAAAACATACCTTTTTGAATTTACCATATTTAATAAGACTATTTAAGAAAGATCCTCCAGACTCCTTACTGGTTATGAAAGAAAGGGCAGGTATAGTTAGTTTACTTGCAAAAAAGATTAGCAATGTAAAAACAAAGATATTTATAAGATTTGGAACTCATATAACTAGGTCATTAGATGAAAAAAACATGCCCATTATTTATAAAAAATTTAGATTAACACTACTAAAAAAAATGCTCCCCATGGCACATGGCATTATAGCAGTATCAAATGGAGTAAAAAGAGACATCGCTCAAATTTGTCCAGATATAAATGAAAAAATAAAGGTTATCCCAAACCCTGTGATCACAGATGAGTTATATAAAATGGCGAATAAAGAAATTCAGGAGGAGTGGCTAGAGAGAGACAAAAAGATACCAGTAATAACAGCAATGGGTAGATTGACCTATCAAAAAGGATTTGATGTATTACTTCACGCCCTGTCTATTGTAAAACAAAATATGGATGTGAAATTAATTATAATTGGAGATGGGGAACTAAAATCAATGCTATTAAACCAGGCCTTTAAACTAAGGCTTCAAAACAATGTCAAATTTTTAGGTTTTAAAGAAAATCCCTATCCTTATATAAAAAATTCAGACCTTTTTGTCCTATCATCAAGATGGGAGGGTTCTCCAAATGCCCTCACAGAGGCATTGGCATTGGGAGTGCCCTGTGTTTCCACAGATTGTGAGACAGGGCCAAGGGAAATTTTACAAAATGGCAAACTTGGACCACTAGTTGAAGTGGACAACCACATTCAACTGGCTGAAAAAATAATTAAGACCTTAAAAAGATCTAAAAATAAAGATGAACTTAGTGAAGGGGTTAGGCAATTTAACTACTTAGAAAGTGCCAAATTATATTTAGATTTCATTAAAAATTAATATTATATTACACATGCGCCTAAGTTTGAGTTAATTTTCTTTACAAAAACATAACCACTGACTATAGTTATAACTTTAGAAAAGTAACCATTTTTAAAAAATGGAGGATAAAGATGGCAGTGAAAATAATCCAAACTGACCAAAAACTCACCTTAGACAGAGGATATGTAATATCTATTGTTATCTCCAATTTTAAACAACATAAGGATGTAGAGGTACACCTATTTAGAGCAAAATGGGATCCTGAAGAATATGCTGCTTATGATTGGCCAGATATTATAGGCAATCCTATTCCCCAGGCAAAAGAGATTGATCCAATCTCTGCAAGAAAAGTGCTTTTAGAGACCTTTTCAGAACAAGAGAAGGACCAAATTATTCAATACCTAAAAGAAAGATATAAGATTCTATTAAAAGAAATCAGGGTATCTGTCTTACAACTCCCAATACCTTTAGGCCTCATTGGTCTCTCAGAGATTGAACCACAAGGAGATATAGGAATTATTGAATTTGAAAAGGTCCCCAACTACCCTCTAGATTTTCCAGTCCATGGGATATATAATCTAAAAATGCATCCTGAAATCATGGAATGTCCACCTATTGAGATTTAACTTGCATAAATAAAAGGCGGCATATTGGGCTGCCTTTTATCTTAAAAATAACCAAGAGAACTTAAAATATCTAATCTATCTTCTTTATCTGAATTTCTTCCAGACCTTTCAGAATCTTTTGCAATCTTTGTACATGGCATGCAATCTATAGACCTATAACCAACATCATACAAACTGCAGTGGGGAATATCCTCTTTCATGTGATAAGTCCAGACATCCATCTCTGTCCAGTGTATTATGGGATTTATTTGGATGTAATAAGGATCATTTCTCTCCTTTAACCAAAGAGTACCTTTTCTCTTCTCGCTTTCATCCCATCTAATTCCAGATAGCAAAAATTTTATATCTAAATCCTTTACTGCTTTTTTTAAAGGACGTATCTTTAATTCAGAGCAACATAAGACAACATTATCTTTAGGATACTTACTTAAATCCACATCAGGTTTTATGGTATATAGATCAATATTTTTATTTTTTTTAAATTCCTCAATGAATTCTTTTATCTCAGGAAAT
>JAMOPG010000215.1 GCA_027064715.1 Desulfobacterales bacterium | reverse complement strand
AGCAAGGGAGATATTGAGGGAGAGGGGGTTAGTGTAGAAGAAACAACTTTGGAGCCTATAATGAAAAATAATGGCTACCACCAACAAAAAAACGACTACGAAATTTATCTCAGCGAAAGAGATAAACTTTTTAATGCTAAGCTTGAAGAGTCAAAACTTTTTGACAAAGCAGTTCTTACATTGAGCTCGAGTGCTCTTGCATTTTCATTAGGCTTTTGGAGGTTTCAATCTGCCCACATAACGGCTGGAAGTATATTCTATCTTAAGTTATCGTGGGTTTTTCTATTTCTTAGCATGATCTTTATACTAAGCTCTTTTATAACCAGTCAACATGCGATAGATAAGCAAATAAAAATTATGGAGTCAAACTTTGTCAGTTCATGTAATAAAAATCAATTTTCTTGCAACTGCTGGGCAAAACTTACCTCATTTTTAAATTTAGGAGCAGGAGTTTTGTTATGTCTTGGAATATTTTACTTAATAAAATTTGTGTCAGTTAACTTAAACTAAAGTAGGAAGGAGGTAACTTATGAACGAAAAGCAAAAAAAGAACTATGACCAAAAAATTCAACAGATTATAGATCAAAATCAGGACGAAGATTACTCTGACAAAGGTTTCTCTCCTCCTCCTCCACCTAAGAAGCCTAATCCGAAACCTCAAAAAAAAGATGATAAAGATGAATAGCACAATTAGGGATAAAGCTACTGGAAATATACGTTTTGAAAGAGTAAAAGAGAAAGAATTAAAAGAGATCACCTAAATAAGGAGATAAGAAACATGGCAAGCAACGAAAATGAATTGAAGGAAAAATTAAAGGCAAAACTTAGGGAAATCTTTCAGTTTGAAAATGAAGACTTAGATTTTGGAATTTACAGAATAATGAATTACAAGCGAAAAGAAATTGAAAAATTTATTGAAAAAGAGTTGCTTGACGAAATTAGAAAACAATTAGAGCTGGCTGGAGAGGAAGAAATAAGAAAAATAAAAGAAGAATTTGAGAAAACAAGGCAAAAGATAAAAGAAACTCTTGGAGAGAGTGCTTTTGAAAATGGAGAATTAAAAGAAGAATTTAGAAACACGCCCTTAGGAAGAGAGTATTATGAAAGGAAAAAGCAATTGGAGGAAATAAAAATATCAGAGGATTTAGAAAGACAGATCTACAATCATCTGATTACCTTCTTTTCAAGGTATTATAGTGAAGGAGATTTTATAAGTCAGAGAAGATATGGAAAAAATGAAAGATATGTTATTCCTTATAATGGAGAGGAAATCTTACTTTATTGGGCAAATAAAGACCAGTATTACATTAAGACTACAGAATATTTCAGAAAATACACATTTAAACTTGAAAAAGGACTAACCGTTAATTTTAGAGTTATAGAGGCTGAGGAGGAAAAAGGAAACAACAAAGCAACTAAAAAGAAGTTCTTTGTTTTAAATAACAAGGTCTTTGATTTCGACGAAGATAAGAGAGAGTTAAACATTTATTTTGAATACAGAGGCTTAACAAAAAAAGAAGAGGAGAAATATAAACATGGACAATCAGCATCTCAGGATAAGATAAATGAAGAAATAGTAAGCATATTACAGGATAAAATTCCAAAAAATAGCCTTGCAAGGTTAATATTCAACAACGATCCGCATTCAAAAAACGGAAAGACTTACATTGAAAGACACCTTTATAAATACACAAGAAGAAATACGACAGATTACTTTATTCATAAGGACTTAAAAGGATTTTTAGAAAGGGAATTGGACTTCTACATTAAAAATGAATTCTTGCAATTAGAAGATTTGCAGGTTTTAGAGAGGAGCGGATACTTTGATAAGTTAAGGCTTTATTTGATTGGAGTTAGAGCGTTCAGGAATATTGCTTTAAAAATAATCGAGTTTCTTGCACAGATTGAAAATTTTCAGAAGAAACTTTGGGAGAAGAAGAAGTTTGTTATTGATACGCATTATGTAATTACTTTGGATAAAATTAAGGAATATGCAGGAGAGGAGTTTTTAGAAAGTATTTTAGATGAGATCTTGAGTAATGAAAAGCAATTAAAAGAATGGAAGCAATTGTTTGGAATTGAGGTTAAGAGCGAAAAAGATTTGATTGAAAATAATACTTTGAACGAAAAGGAATGGAAAAAATTGCCAATTGACACAAAATATTTTGATGGAGAATTTAAGTGGAAGTTATTGGTTGTTTTAAGCAAAAACCATGATTTAGATGAGATCTTAGATGGTGTTTTGATAAAGAGCGAAAATTTTCAGGCGTTGAATTTGCTTTTGAATAAGTATAGAGAAAGAGTAAAGACAATCTATATAGATCCGCCTTTCAATTCAAAAAGCACAGAAATACTATATAAAAATAACTATAGACATTCTTCATGGCTGTGCTTAATGGAAAACAGGCTTTTATTGAGCAAACAATTTCTAAATAACAAAGGCGTGTATGTTATAGCGATAGATGAAAATGAGCAAGAAAGACTTGGATTACTCATAGATTTAATATTTGGAGATTACCAAAAAACTATGATTTCGATTATGCACAATCCAAGTGGAATTCAAGGGGAAAATTTTTCTTATACTAATGAATTTGCATACTTTATATACCCTCATAAAGGAAGAATCATTTATCCTGAAGAAAGGTCTGAAGAAACGGCAGATGTTCGGCAATTTATGAATACGGCTAAAGGGGATACAACCAATTACCTGAGAGAAAGCGGTCCAAATTGTTTTTATCCTATTTTAGTGAAAAATGGAAAAATCGTTGGATTCGGAAATCCCCTCCCTTTAAATGAACATCCTCCCTCCTCTAATGTAACAAGAGAAGATGGAATAGTTGAAGTATATCCTATAGATGATGAAGGTGTGGAAAGAAAATGGGTATTCTCGAGACAATCTGTAGAAAAAATTAAAGATGAACTGTTTGTAAAGTATGATGAGAAAAAGAGGAAATACATAATAATGAGATCTAAAAAGTTAATAAATTATAAAACAGTATGGACTGATAGTAAATACAGCGCGAAAAAGTATGGAACTCTTTTAATAAAGCAAATGGGATTAGGAAATTTTGATTTTCCAAAATCTGTATGGACTATTTATGAAACCATAAAAGCTACAGCAAGACATGAAATAGATTCAATAATCCTCGACTTCTTCGCAGGCTCAGGGACAACAACACACGCAGTAATGAAACTAAACAAAGAAGATGGAGGAAAAAGAAAATTTATTCTTGTAGAGATGGCAGATTACTTTGATACAGTTATCCTTCCAAGAATTAAGAAAGTAGCTTATTCCTTTAACTGGAAAGATGGAAAACCACAGGATACAGATGGAATTGGGATTTTCTTCAAATACCACACCATAGAACAATACGAAGATGCTTTAGAGAACATTGAGTTTGAACAGCCACAAAAAACACTTTACGAATTAACAGATTACTTTGTCAAATACATGCTTGAATGGGAGACAAAGGAAAGCAAAACATTCCTTAACATTGATGAAATGGAAGACCCATTTAATTACAAACTGAAAATCATAGAAAATTATCAGCAGAAAATAGTTAATGTTGATCTGATTGAGACATTCAATTATCTTCTCGGATTGAATGTAGGCAGATATGAAGTTTTACAGGAAAACGGAAGGAAATATGTTTTTGTGCTCGGTGAAAAGGAAGGAAAGAGAATTGCCATCGTTTGGAGAAGCATAAAAGATATTAACTTTGAGAAAGACAAAGAGATTATTGAAGAAAACCTTAAAGACTTTGAAGCAGACGAGATTTATATCAATGGGGAAGCATTGGTTAAGGGATTCAGGCACATAGAAGCTTTGTTTAAGTCATTAATGTTTGAGAAGGTGAAATAACATGTCCGTGAAACTTGAAAAGCATCTGGTGTTAAATAAATTCTTTCTTAACCTATTCAGCTTTGATGATTTCAATGAGCTAAGGGAAAAACTAAAAGATACGCAAGAAGGTTATGATACTACTGGAAGAGGTTTCTTTATTAATGTTTTAATTGGTTTAAAACCTGAATGGGAAGATTTGCTTTTAAAATATGATTCTGCAATAAGAGAGTATGTTGAAAAGTTAAGGCAAAACAGGAAACAGCCAAATTTCAATCTTAAATACTTCCAATATCTGGCAATTTTATTCACAGAGATATTTTTGGATAGATATTACAATGACAGAGAAAGATTTTTGAATGAATTAAACGCATTTTTAGAAGAGGTCAATAAAGAAAGCAAAACAGAGATTTCTCCGTTTACGGAAGAAGACCTGAAGAAGCTTGCTTTCTGGATGGCTACAGGAAGTGGGAAAACTTTAATCATGCACATAAACTACTGGCAAGTTTTGAAATACTCAAAAAATAACTGGGATAACATAATTTTAATAACTCCAAATGAAGGTTTATCGAGACAGCATTATGAAGAATTAAAGTTAAGTGGAATTCCTTGTAAATTGTATAATGGAAACACTGATAACTTGAAAACAAAAGATGGAGAAATTCTGATCATAGACATTCACAAATTAACAGAAGAAAAAAAAGGAGAAGGTGTAAGTGTTGATGTTTCCTTTTTTGATGGCAAAAACCTTGTTTTTATTGATGAAGGGCATAAAGGACAAAAATCAGATGAGCAAAAATGGAAAAGGTTAAGAGAGGAGATTGGCAAAGACGGATTTTTGCTTGAATACTCGGCAACATTTGGTCAGGTGATAGGGAAAAATAAAGATTTGCTTGAAGAATATGCTAAAGCAATAATTTTTGATTACTCTTACAAATACTTTTACACAGATGGGTATGGAAAAGATTTTTATGTTTATAACATAAAGGAAGATACTTACACACAAGCTCAGCAAGATTTATTGCTCACAGCGGGTTTGTTATCTTTTTATGAGCAGTTGGTGATCTTTGAACAATACAAAGAGGAATTAAGAGAATACAATATAGAAAAACCTTTATGGATTTTTGTTGGAAGCAAGGTTACAGGAAAAGGTATTAATTCAGATGTAGTTAGAGTAATTCAATTTCTTAACAAAATAACCAATGATGAAGATTTCTTAAGAGAAAAGATAAAGAAAATCTTGGAAGAAAAATCAGGACTTATTGATGATAAAGGAGATGACATTTTCAAAGGAAAATTTGAGTTTATCAAAAAACTTCCTATTGATGAGCTTGTGGAAGATATTTATCAAAAGGTTTTTGGTGGGAGAGGGAGATTAGAGCTTTATGAGATAAAAAATGCTGAAGGAGAGATAGGGCTTAAAACTGCCATAGCCGAAAAATACTTCGGCGTTATTAATGTTGGCGATCTAAATACTCTGAAGAAATTGCTCAAGGAAATTCAAGTCAAAGCTGATCATCTCAGTCAATCATTATTTTTTGGAATAAATGAAAACAATTCTCATGTAAATATTCTTATTGGCTCTAAAAAGTTTATTGAGGGCTGGAACTCGTGGAGAGTTTCAAATATGGGCTTGATAAACATGGGCAAAGGTGAGGGACCTCAGATAATCCAGCTGTTTGGAAGAGGAGTAAGGCTAAAAGGGAAAGATTATTCCTTAAAAAGAGAAGAAAACCCTGATTATATGCTTAAAGTATTACAAACCCTGTTTATCTTTGGATTAAACGCAGATTATATAAATGCATTTCTTGCTGCAATAGAGAAAGAAGAAGTTGATCATGAAGAGATAGTTATTCCAATCAGATTTAATAAGCCTGATCAGTGGGAAGGGAAAATTTATACTATAAAAACCAGAGAAGACTTTGATTTTCTTGAACATCCTATAAACCTTAAGTTTGATGAAAGTATCCTTAGCGGTATTAAGGTAGATTTAAGGCCAAGAATCACAATAGCACATGGTTTAAATGTTAAAAGTGCAGATACAGCAAGTGAAGAACCTATATACATTACGGATGACTATCTTGAACAGATTGACTGGGATTCCATTTATACAGAAATTCTGAACTTTAAAATTGCTAAAGGTATGTTTAATCTGCTTATAAAGAAAGAAGTGCTTAGGCAAATAATATTTTCAAAGAAATACAAAATATTCATTAACGAGTCCCCAGGATTACGACTCCAAAACAATGGAAATAAGCTTTTATTGAGAATAACATCATTCGAGGGCATTAGAAGACTGCAGGATTTAATCTCGACCGTTTTAAAAGATTACATCCAGAAGTTTTACAGAGGAGCAGAAAAAAGAAAAACGATGGATTACTTAAAGGTAGAGCCTTTAACTATAAAAGAACACCTTGATATGTTTCCAGAAGATAACAAAATTATCGTCAAGATTCCTAAGAATCTGACAAATGACATAGCAGAGCTCGTTAATCAACTTGACCGATATAGCTCTGATGGAGGACTGCCAGAAAAATGGCAGAAATGGGATTCTTTTATCGTGCATTTTGACAATCATCTATATACTCCCTTGATAATATGGAAGAAAAACAAAGAAGAAATTAAGTCAATTCCTGTAAGATTGAATAAAGGCGAGACAAGGTTTATACAGGATTTA
>JAMOPG010000214.1 GCA_027064715.1 Desulfobacterales bacterium | reverse complement strand
TTTTTTATCCTCCATCCAATATCCCAAACAAAAACAACGTCCTCCATCTTTACTCCTGGACCTCTTTTTATATCATAGCGTCTTCCAGTTAAAGGCATTAAGCGCCCTTCCACCTCTATTTCTTCAACATACTGTAAATAAAAAGGACTTTTTTTATTAGCAGGCCACCTTATTGTAGGATGTATGCTATTATTATTTAACAATTCACCACTAAAAATCTTTTGTGTCTCTATCCTTTGAACATCTTTAAGACAACCTAAACCTTTATTTATCTCCCCACCCCATTGAGATTTTACAATAAATTCTTCAATTGGAACATTATTTATTGCACAATCAGACATCACTCTCAAATTAAGACTGCTCTCTTCTCCTTCTTTCCAAAAAATATATCCTTTAAGTTGTGTTCTTTTAACACCATCTTTACTATTAACAGGCACGGCTAAAACAACTTCCTTTTCAAAAAGTCTATTTTCCATTGCCCCCCTGGTGTTATAATCAAGGGCTACTCCATAAAATGAATATAAAAACCTTTTTTCCAGCTCAATTAGGCTTTCTTTTTCCCAGGGGAATAGATATTGGTCATTATAAAATACAAAAAAAGGAGTAAAATGTATATGGGAGGATAAAAAGTTTTCAAGGCTACTAATGCGTCCCGCAGGCAAATTTATCTTTTTTGCTATTGATAAAACAAGGGCATAAAAAGGTATATGAGAGGGCACATATGTCAGTGTCCTGGAAATAAATCCAAGAGGTGACGTGCCACAATGCAAATCAGTCTTTAGGTGCACAATAAGCTGAGCACTATGCCATTTAGCCATTTTTATTCTCCTTGCTACTTATCTTTGCTTTTGCATGATATCTGGCAAAAATTAATGTCTGTTCTGTTAATCTTCGTGCCAAAATAAGCTTTGACAATGATTCTGTAATCCCCCTTATTGCATCAAGTACTGCACCTGGATCCTTTTTCGATTTATTTTTTATAAGCTGAACTCTATCATCCATCCATAGTTCTCGCAAATAAGTAACTAACACCTTTTCACCATATTCTTTTTTGCTGCATGATAACAAAAAAATTCCCATAGCATACAGTCCATTTTCTGCAAGCACTCCAAGGGCTTTATTTATTATATTTTCCTGTTCTTTAATATCTTTTTCTGTTTTTCCATCTATAATTTTTCGTCCATATTCTGCGCAAACAGGCTCAAGATTTACTATGCTTTGCATCTTCTGCCTCCCTTAATCTTAATCAAGATTTAAGACCTTTATCCTTCCAAATCCTCTGGTATTCATTCCTCCTAAACCAAGGGGCTCAAAAAGTTTAAGACCAGATTTTACAACAACCTCCACTTTTTGTTTTGTAATACCTTCATCACTATTGCATCTATATTCATCAATAACCACATCAAAACTAAATAAAGTTGCTCTGGGTATAGCTTCATAAGTAAAAAGTGCCCCAGGGTCTGCTGCACCTGTTTCAAAATCTATTGATACAGATGTCCTTACTTCAAGATTGGAATTTACTATTTCAGCAAATAACCACTCAGGTGCTATAATAAGCCTCTCGCTTATTTTCTTGCCTATTTTTGTATTCAAGACCTCTTCGGGCAATTTAATTTTTTCTGCTTCAGAAGTATCCAGTTTCATATAGAGCCAGCCAAGATTTATTCGGTCACTATCTTGAGCCAACTCTCTAGCTCCAAACAAAACATCACTTGGTGGAGCAGGGACATCTATGCCAAGTTCATTCAAAATTGAAGCAGTTGTAACCCATACAGGTCCAACCATTGTAGCAACAGGAAAGGCAATAATCTGTCCATCAAAAAATTTCACCCTTCCAACCTGATTTTTTTTCTGTTTACCAGAGGCAAAACCAAAAATTTTACAAATAATACACTCACCACAATTGTTTTTATCATTTTTTTCATCTCTTTTTGCACATTTCAGGGCTTTTTCTCTCTCTTCTCCTTCAAGATTATAAATTGCATAATTTCTGCAGACACCAGAGATTGAAGTTCCTGGAATTTTAGGGAGATTTGTCCCAGGATCCCTGATTATTGTATTATCAACGCGTCCAAGCCTATAACCCCCAGTGCCAATGTGCAAAGGATCAATGGTATAAGCAAAATATCTCATTTATCTTTCCTCCTGTTTTTTGTCTTTTTTACATATAAATTCATACCATTCAATAAGGTCAAATATTGATCCATCCATTGCCATTTTCAATAAATCTTCCTTTTTCACTAATTTTTCTTTTTTTAAGGCATCAGAAAAAATTACATCTATTAAATCTTCGCACAAACCCTTCTTGGCTTCATCTTCGCCTTGTCTGTTCCAGGTCGCATGTATATGTGCCAGTTGTTCAATTAGGTGTTTGCGCTGAGAAGATTCTACTTTTTGAATAATTTTATCCATATTTGACCACTTTTCCCACACACTTAAAGGATAAGGTCTTGGACCATTTTCCCCACAAAATAGATGTGGCCTTCCGTTGTTGTTTAGGCAAATGTCATAACGCCTGGTGGTTGTATCCAGGACTTCATAATCAAACGTTGAAGGATAAACATAGATTTTTTGACCTTTTTTTAATTCCTTTATGTGGACAGGAAAACTATTTATACCCTCAACCCAAAACCATGTATAAAATCTATCTTCTCTTCCATTTGGAAGTAATGCAGGAATTTTCCATATCACATCTCTTTGTCTGTGGTCTTCAAGCTCAAGGATATAGTTCTCTCCTTCACGCCTTACATCTTCTTTAACTTTCCAGAGCTTTTCACCAATCTCTTCCATTGCCACACGCCTAAAACGTCTTGCAGCATCAATGGCAACGTATAATGGAGACTTATGGTAAAAAACAGTAACGCATAAATGAAATGGCAAAAGATGACGCACTCTAGCAAAATGATTGCAATATTCATTATAAATATCCAGACAACACTGCCAAAGCTTCTCATCTGCACGCATAAGAAACATAACACTTCCTGAGTCAATGACCAGAGGGATATAAGGAATTTTATAACTTTCTCCCAGTGTTAAAATTCTATTTAAAAAGTTGCGGGTACTATCCCAAATACTAGATAATCTTGAAGGAGCAGGATGGAGTCGAAGAGAATAATTTATAATCTTTGCTGCTTCATCCTTTAGATGATGAGAAAAAGGAGTTTTTAACAAATAATCTGTAATAAAATTTCTAGCCTTGTCCAATCTGCTTTTTCCCTCAATCCTACCATCACGTTCATCACCATAAAAAGAATCTTGCAATACTTGCTGCAAAGTGTGAAGAGAAGATTCATCTAACGTCCCTCTGAAAATATTATTCCAACTTTTATTTACTACTTCTAACATAGTAGACCAGTCAGAAAAATCATAACTTTTATCCTCTTTACCTGGTGCCTTAGTAAAATCTTCAGGGCAAGCGATTAAAATGTTAGAAAAAGCATCTCCGCTTATAAAGGGCTTTAAATTAAAAAAAGCACTTATCAAAGCAATACGCCCCTTTTCTTCAGATATATTCTCGTTTTTTAATAACTCGTCAAAATCAAAAGTAAAAAAAGCATCCTCTTTTCTAATCCCGAACAATCTTTGCATCTGTTGAGTGAGTCTATAATCTGGATATTTTAAAAGATTTCTAAGCATTCCACCTAAATGTGCAATATGCCTACATTGCCCACATCTATGGCTACGATCCTGCTCACTGCCGACACTAACTATCATTGCTTCCTTAGGTCTCAATCCGCATCGAGGGCAAACTTCCTTTTGTTTAGATTGATCTTGCCATAACTGCATCCATAAAGGTTTACGAGGTCCTGTGCTAAGTTCAATATTACCTTTTTCATTAAAAAGTAGTTTTGCCAATTCCAAAACAGAAACACCTATATCCCTTCGCAAAACCCTCCAATTTAAATCTCCCCAAAAAGTCTCTTGTGAATTAAGCACTTCCTCTACAAAATTACAAATCAGTTGTGTAATTGATTTCTGGAAGTCAAAATTTTCTTGCAGAGAAGGGATAAGAAAATAAATACCATTTCTATCCCTATAAATTTCATTACCCAAACATAAATCTGTTTCAATAAAATCTTTTAATCGATTAACAGCATCATCTAAAATTTTTCTCCTACCTATAATTTCTGTTGGTCTATAACTTTTTGCCAAAAGTTCATCCTCATCCCAACAAATTCCAAGATAGGCAAGATGCTCTTTATATTGCGCTAAATTTTTGTTTTCATCCCATGCCTCATATTCATTTAGCAACAGGTGTCTTGCTAACATAGCTTTAAAAATAGATGCTGTGGCATAACTATGATGAAATAAGGATATATCATTTGTTGGTAATCTAGTTTCAGCTAATATCAAGCGACAATAATTATTAAACAATTTTAATAATTCTTCTCTTCCTTCAATCAAAGAATTTAACTTCTCTGCTTGGTATAATTTAACTAAAAGTGAATCTAATTTTTTTACAAATTGCTCCTGATTCTCTTTCAGTTTTATAAAATCAATTTCAAACAATTTCTCGCCAAAAGGAGTGGCTATAAAAATATTCTCTCTATTTTGTTTTAAATGAGATCTATTTAAACGCAAATTTCTACCCCTTTGCTTAAAACTAGCTCCTCCTTTTGAAGAAGAATCTATGATGTCTCCCATAATCAATAAATAATTTAGCAATAAAAAATCTTCTAACTCTTTCGACTGGTAATATTCTTTAAAAAAAGATATTTTTTTTGCATGATGTAAATTAATAAAATCAATAATTGTTTTTAACAGTTTCGTATCTTTTTTAGGATGAGAAAGCCAAAAAGATGGAAGGTCTGTCTCAAATATTATTTTTGAAAGATGTTTATAGTTTTTAATAAAATCTACAGTATGAGCTTTCGTAGGATCTCCTTTTCCAGTTCCAGCCTCTAAAAACTCCTTTGTAAATTTCCCAATGTCATGCAAAAGAGCAGCAATTTCAGCCTGTAAAATTATTTTTTTATATTTCTCATCACGGATATCCATTTTATTTCTCCATGATAGATTTTTGGTTGATTTTTAAAATTTTTTCTAACCAATTTTGAATATTGGAATCCAGGTTTATACATCTAGCCATTATAAAATTAGTTTGCTTTTTCTTTTCCAAAATTTGTTTATATTTTTCCCACTCTTCTTGTATTCTAGCATAAGCCTGTTCTCTTTTTTTATTTACCCTTTTTTGAGATATGCCAGACAATTTTGCAAGAATTTTTCTTGTAAATACTTTGCTTTCAAGAGGTAACAATTTACCATCTTTTACTACCTTATTCCATAATTCTCTTTTCTCCCTATCATAAATATCATCTTTTTCCTCTTTTTCTTCTCTAAACTTACCCCTTAAATAAAATTTTGCATCTAAAATCTTTACGCTCCCCCATCCACTGGTGCGTTTAGCTGAAATAGCTGTATCATTTAATAAAAAATCTATTGCATTTAAAAGTGGTTTTATAATCTTTTCTATAAATCCTTTCTTCATCGTGCGATTAAATACAAGGAAATACAATACACCTGCGGCATCCTTTTTAACAACTTCATATTTGATGGGTTGTGTGCCTGTGTTATTTTCTCTTGAATGAGGATTTATTACATCCAAGCCAACAGGACCAGTCCAAAATAGAGGATAAGTATATAAACATCCCTGTTGTCTTTTGTCTTCATCTTTATCTTCTTTGCGTGGGCCAAATAAAAATTCTTCCATTTCAATGAGCTGATCCTCGTGACACATCCTCCATGCCCACCGTAAGAGGCCTTTTACACCAGCAGCAGAAAGGTATGGCCAATGAAACACCCATTCTCTACGAAGGGGATTTTCATGAGGATAAAACACTATGTCATCTCTGGAATAAAAAGGGGTTAAAAGTTTTATTTTTATTTCTAAAAGAAAAGATTCGTCAGGTAAAGGATGTAAAATCTTTTCAGGATCAGGAAGAAAAAATTTAGGTTCTAAGATCGTTGTATCTGAAAATTTACTTTTAAGCAGACCAGGATAACCTTGAATTTCTAAAGCCTTTCTACTTTTTGGCCTACCATTTTTAATTAAAGAATTTTTAGATTGTTTCCAAAGTCCTGTAGCCAATATTTGAGCCTTAGTTCTCATAGTTGCATTATACAAAAATCTATATTCTCTTTTAGCTTCTACTACATTGTCTATTAAATTTTCATCTTCAGAAGCATTAGGCGCATAAAGCGCATGCTCTGCTAAAAATTCATATCTCGGCATAATTTACTCCTTACCCTAAAGTAAATTTTTTAAACTACCATTGTTTAATTCCTGCAAATAATCAGGCCATCTTTTAGCAGAATTTACATTATCTCTATAAGAATCAAATTCTTTCCATTTTATATCATCTGTAAATTTAGCTATTTTTTCGTGTAAAATGCCCAAACACAAATCTCGTTTGTCAGCAAACTTTCCTTTTCTTGGAAACCATCCCCAACCACGCAAAATTCCATCTGAAGTTAATGCAATATTATACTTTGTAGCATTTTTATCTCTCATCGTTGAACCACAAAAGAAATGACGTAATTCATTTTCTTTTTTATAATTATTCCTAAGATCCATCCTTACTTCATATCGAATCAAAAAAGGGAGTC
>JAMOPG010000213.1 GCA_027064715.1 Desulfobacterales bacterium | reverse complement strand
GAAGCATCAGCACCTCCAGTACGTCCCGTAATGCTAGGTAAAGGCGTGAGGCAGGTAAAGATTGGAGGTGAGACTGTTGAATATAGACACGAAAAGACATTTGTAGGGCCAACTGCAATTGCAGCTCTGGTAAATTCTGATATTGCAGAGGATGAGCTTAAAAATAAGTTAAAGGTGTGGAATGCCTTTCAATATGAAAGGGTAGGTCTTAATTTGCGTCCCGAGTTGATTGCATTAAAGGATGTAAATGGAAACAAAGATGAATTCGCCGCAAAAGCCAAGCTAATCGCAGAGACCTCAGAATTTAACTTGATATTGATGTCTGAAAACAAAGAAGTTATGGAAGCTGCATTAGAGGTTACAAAGTTTAAAAGACCTCTTATTTATGCAGCAACAAAGGACAATGTAGAAGATTATGGTAACCTGGCAAAGGAAAATAATGTCCCAATTGCTGTTAAGGCAGATTCTATTGAGAATTTGATTCCTTTGACAGAAAAATTGGCAGAAATGGGGCTTAAGGACCTAGTGATTGACACAGGTTCCAGGGAACCAAAACAGGCATTTATAGATCAGGTTGCAATCAGACGTGCAGCAGTAAGGCAGAAAAACAGGGCACTGGGATATCCAACCATCACATTTCCATGTGAAATGGCATCAAATTTAGATGTAGAGACTATTATAGCAGCCACATTTATAGCCAAATATGGTGGGATTGTGGTACTTTCAGATTTTCAGCCAGAATCCTTATTCCCATTACTCTTGGAGCGCTTAAACATCTTTACAGATCCACAGAGGCCAATGACAGTTACACAGGGTATTTATGAAATTGGTAAGCCAGATGAGAATTCGCCAGTACTTGTTACCTCTAACTTTGCCCTTACTTACTTTATTGTATCTGGTGAAGTTGAGGCATCAAAAGTAGGCAGCTGGCTGCTTATCAAAGATACAGAAGGTCTATCAGTGCTTACTGCTTGGGCTGCAGGCAAATTCTCTGGTGATGAGGTAGGATTGTTTGTAAAGAAATCTGGAATTGATCAAAAGGTAAAGCATAAGGAACTTATTATTCCTGGTTATGCTGCTGCGATAGTTGGTGAATTAGAGGAAGAGCTGCCTGATTGGAAGATAATAGTTGGACCAAGAGAGGCTGCGCATCTGCCAGCATTTTTAAAAGCAAGGCAATAAATTAGTATGATTTAAGGGCAACCTAAAGGGGAGGTTGCCCTTTTTTGTAACAGAATAAAATAGGTAAAGGGGTTTTGATATGACAATGTTACTTTTTGGAGAGAGTCTAAATGTAATGGTAAAAAGGATAGGCAGGGCTTTTAAAGAACGGGATAAAAAGCCCATCCAGGAAGAGGCCCTTTTTCAAAAAGAAAAGGGTATGGACTATATTGATTTGAATATTGGCCCTGCAAAAAAGGATGGGCCAGATCTTATGCAGTGGGTTGTTGAAACAGTTCAGGAAGTTGTAGATCTGCCTCTTCTTTTAGATACTACAAATATTGATGCAATCGAGGCTGGTCTAAAGGTTTGCGACAAACCACCAATTATTAATTCAATTATGTGTAGACCAGAAAGATATGAAAAGATGTTACCCCTGGCTGCTGAATATAATGCAGATTTTGTGGCACTTATGTGGGGACCTGAGGGACTTCCAAGGGATGAACATGAAAGGGTAGCCCTTTGTGTTGAACTTTTAACAGCAGCAAATGCAGCTGGTATACCCAATGAAAAGATCTGGGTTGACGGAGTTGTAACCCCTGTAAATGTGCAACAAGATCATGCTGTTAAGCTCCTAAAATTTTATGAGATGTTATATGGCGAGGTAGCAGAGATGTTTCCAGGTGTGAGGTCCACTTGTGGTCTTTCTAATGTGTCCAATGGTGCACCTGAACACTTACGTCCAATCCTAAATCAGACCTATGCTGTAATGCTCATGAAATATGGAATGCAGTCAATTATTACTGATCCAAAAGACGACACATTAAATGCCATAGCAAGGGGTGAACGCCAGGATATAGTAGATGTTATCTATCAGACAATGGAGGGAAATGAGCCAAAATTGGATGATCTCCCAAAAGAGCTTCAGGACTATGTAAAGACCACAAATGTCCTCCTTGGAAAGACTTTATACTCGGATTCCTGGTTAGAACTATAAATTTTTTTATCTCCAACAAAAAATTAAAAACCCTGTCCTTATTTACGTAAGGATAGGGTTTTTTTATAAGTGGATTTTCTGAAGATTTTTTGATAATATCCTATTAAACTAATTGATAAGGAGGGTCAAAAATGAACGAACGATTTAAAATTAAATTTCCTAAAAGAAAAACACACCATTTAGATCAAGATGAAGAATATTTTTTTTATAGAATCAAGTGGTAAAGAAAGAAAAATTCTTTTTCATGAGTATGGTAAAATATATAAAATAAAGGGATTATATGAGCAATTGTTTTACGATCGGCTTAAATGTCAGTCTCCAGTTAAGGTCTCAGAAGCACTCAGATATTCCTTATCTCAAGTGCAAGAAAATCTCTCGGAACTTCGAGTATTAGATTTAGGAGCAGGCAATGGTATGATGGGTGAGCAATTAAGAAGACACGGAGTTGCAAGGCTTGTTGGGGTGGATATTATCTCTGAAGCAAAAGAGGCAGCCGAACGTGATAGACCAATGGTTTATGATGCCTATTATGTAACAGATTTTTGCAATTTGACTGGGGAACAAAAGGAAGACTTAAAAGAATGGTCATTTAATTGTCTTACATGTGTTGCGGCACTCGGGTTCGGAGATATTCCAGCAAAGGCATTCATAGAGGCCTTTAATATTCTTCACAGCAAGGGCTGGATAGCCTTTAATATTAAAGAAACCTTTCTTGATAAAAGTGACGAAACTGGACTTTCCATTGCCATTAGAGAATTGATCTTTTCAGAATATCTTGATGTATATTACCTTGAACGATACCGTCACAGACTCTCTATGGAGGGAGAGCCTTTATATTATTTTGCTATAGCAGGACGAAAAAATGATGATATTCCACAGGACTTTTTAACAACAATAGGTCTAGCTTAATAATAGGGTTCACTTGACTGCTAACTCGCTCCTGCCTTCGGGCTTGCTGCAGGTGGTAAAGTGACCCTTGTTGTTAGCTGTAACAATAAGTTGTATATAAAATGAGTAGACCAAAAAATGATTGAGAAGAATAAATTTTACAATTTACCTTCACTTATTGAAAGGTTGTTTGATAGAGATATAGAACTATTACCTTCGGTTAGCGAACTATTTGAATTGGAATTAGCACTTCTAGAATACAATTGTTTACCCGAAAACTGTTTGCTGGATAGATTAGCTTACTTTAAATCTATTGAAGGAAAATTAACTAAACATTTTTTAATGTATAATAAATCAATTAAACCAATTACCAATAATCGTTCAGTAAGTACAAAGAGATATTTTGAAAATGGATTATTTTCAACAGGTTATGCAACTCATGGCTTATTTCCTTATCGTGGTAAATTTCATCCTCAGTTAATCAAGGCGTTAATTAACATAATTGGAATTAGAAAAGGAGAAGTAATTTTAGATCCTATGTGTGGTAGTGGAACTACGAACATTGAAGCTGCTTTAATGGGTATAAATTCATATGCAATAGATTTAAGTCCTTTTTGTCAATTTATGACAAAAGTAAAATATAATAGTTTATCTATTGATATTAAATTATTAAAAAATATTTCTGATAAATCAGAAGAATTGTTTAATTTTTTTAATGTTAATGATATAAAAAGACAATTACAGAAAATTAGAGACAACGAAAGAATAAAAGTTTATCAACTAGCATTACTCGCTTTTCTAGATGCTTTAGGATATTCCAAACGAGTAATTAAATCTGATCATAGACAACTTTTTGCTAAAGTTTTGAAAAGATATGAAGATACTGTTTCTAATTTTATTTTATCTTCAAGAAAATATATAACTGATTTGGGAAATCTTGAAATTTTAGAAAATGCAACCGCGTTAAGAATACCGTTAGAGGACAATTCTGTCGATGGTGTAATTACATCACCTCCATATTCATTTGCGATTGATTATGTGAAAAATGATGAGGCTCAACTAAAATTTTTAGGATATGATATTGATGAGATAAGAAGTAATATGATTGGTTTAGTTGGTAGAAGTAAAAAGGAACGTTTAGAAAATTATTTTAACGATATGGAGCAGGTATGTTCGGAAGTATCTAGAGTATTAAAAAGAAAAAAATATTTTATAATGGTTATAGGCTCTAATACAAACCAAACAGGAGGTATAAGGTTGGAGGACAGAATAATTGAATCTTGCAAGAAATATAACTTAATATTAGTAAAAAGTATTTTAAAGCCTATAAAAGGCTTAAAAAACAGTATGAAGGATGAATACATACTATTTTTTAGAAAGGCGTAAGAGAATGAAAAGCATAGAAGAAAAATTTAATATAGTTATTACAAAAAACACTTTCTATTTTTATAATAGAGAATTCGAGGAAGTGTATGAAGGATATATCAATTCAATTAAAGAAACTTTACTTGTGTTAAAAAATCAAATTCAAAATAATGGTTTGCGAAAAGAATTGTTTGAAGAATTACTTTATAAAAAAGAAAATGGATTGCGAGCTTTACTAGCACTAACAGGTTTTTCAAATGAGAGTTTAAAAAGACTTATCACATTTATACGAATTGTTGATGATCCAGAGTTAACTGCCATTACATATAAAGAAAAATGGATAGCAGAGGAAAAAGGAAGTGATAAAGAAAATATTAAAGAATGGTCAGATACTAAAATTTTAAAGAAAATACGAAAAAATGAGTTTTTTAGAAAAGGATTAGTGAATATATTTTTTGAAGGCTCTACAATTCCGATCCTTTCAAATGCATTACCACTTTTTGAGCTTAAGAAATTGAGTATTTCAAAGTTAAACTTTGAAATAGATGCTTTAATTGATACATTAATACGTTATAAAGAAAAAGGGTCATATTCGGGTAAAAAAGAAAATAATCCTGAAATTGTTATCGAAAAAATACTGGACGAAATTGGAATTGGATTTGAGAAGGGGGATTTAAGCGAATTGATAAGTAATGCCCCCGATACAAAACGAACAATGGACTTTATCATTCCTAATAAGAAAAATCCTAGAATAATTATTGAATGTTCATACTTAGTCACAACTTCTTCAGGTCAGGGCGATAAATCTAAGACAGAAATTTCAATTGACGCGTTAATCAAAGAACATTATCCAGAAGCCCACTTTTTAGGCTTTGTTGATGGTATTGGTTGGTATGTTAGAAAAAATGATTTGAAAAGAATGGTTGCTGCTTATGAAGACGTATTTACTTTCCATCAAGATGAATTAGAACGATTTAAACAATTATTGAAAGAGGTATTCACAAATGATTGAAAAATATATCAATAAAATAATCCAAGGGGACTGTTTAGATATCATGAAAAGTATCCCTGACAATTCTGTAGATATTACATTTGCAGATCCTCCTTTTAATTTAAAAAAGAAATACAATGATTATAGGGATAGTAAAGAGTTTTATGAATATTTAGAGTGGAGCAAACAATGGATCTATGAGATGGTTAGAATTACTAAGCCTACAGGTTCAATTTTTATTCATAATATTCCCAAGTGGCTTACATATTATGCAAGTTTTCTGAATGAAATTGCTTACTTTAAACATTGGATTGCATGGGATGCTCCAACAGCTCCTATGGGTAAATCACTTCAACCGTCCCACTATGGTATTTTATATTATGTGAAAGATCTAAAGAAAGTTAAATTTTATGAAATTCGCTATCCTCACAAGCGCTGCAGAAAATGTAACTATCTTCTAAAAGATTATGGTGGAAAGAAAGCAAATTTACACCCTTTTGGTCCATTAGTTTCTGATGTTTGGACCGATATTCATCGAATAAAACATAATAAATATAGGGATAAACATCCTTGTCAGTTACCGATACATTTATTGGAGAGAATCATTTTGATGAGCACAGATGAAAATGATATTGTATTAGACCCGTTTGTTGGTACAGGGACATCGGTTATAGCTGCTAAAAGATTAGGAAGAAAATTTATAGGGATAGATATAGATGAAAAGTATGTAACTATTACTAAAAATAAGCTAAAAAAAGAATTAGCAAATTCTAAAATCGGTGACGTTTGGGTTAGTTATTATATGAATGATATTATAACAATTAGAGATAAGGATTGGGAAAAATTAGCATCGTATTTTTCAATCCCTGAGAATATCAAAGATATTGATTTTACTAAAATAGAACTAAATAAACAAGATAAATTAGTTAAACATAAAAAGAACAGACTTTTACCACTCTTCAAAGAGAGTAAAATAATTATCAGCTAACAAGTTGCTCCAACGCACGGGTTGATCGCCCGTCGCTGAGCTTGGTCGTTAGGAAGAAAAAAGAAGTGAGCTATTCTTAATAACAAGTTAAAATTGCAAAAAATTTTAGGAGTGATTTTTATGCTTGTTTATGAACTTATTGAAAACATAAAGAAGTTGCCAAAAAATGATTTAAAAATTTTTTTAGAATGGTTAGAAAATTTTGAACAAGAGCTTTGGGATGAAGA
>JAMOPG010000212.1 GCA_027064715.1 Desulfobacterales bacterium | reverse complement strand
CCATAGTTGTAAATATTTCCATTACTTCATCTTCACTCTTCCCCTCAGGAATAGAAACCTTTTTTATAGACGCTTTGAGATTTAGTTTTTTAAGACGCGAATAAAGCCCTTCATCAAAATTTCCATTATCACACCAATTTTTTGTTTCCGCCTCTTTTGTGCAAAATATACATATAAGATCATTTTTATCCCAATTTTTGCAAAAAAAGTTTATAAGAGCTTCTTCAACAAAAGGAGTAATTTCAGAAATAAAATTTCCGATTTTATAGTGGCAAGGAATATATTTACTTGTTCCAAGCATTGCGAGAAATATGAATCTCATTTCTCACTTTTCTCCTAATATATCTTTTATCTTTCTTATTTTCTCTTTCTGCTTTCTGCTTACCTTTTTACCCCATTTACCTATTGCTTGCCAGCATTCCTTTAATGCTCGAGCTATTTGCTTTTTATCTTCCAATGAAAAAGAATCAAGTTTCCAGTAGATTTCCATAGAGTAGTGCTCTTCTTTCTTATCTATAAGCCTCTTACATATTCTTTCTACTTCTGAAAGTTCTTGATGTTGTTCTTCTATCCTTTTGGTATCTGATACAGTTGAATCTTCTGCTAAAAGTTTTCTTTTTTCTGACTCATGTTCATGCTTATATCCCTGCTCAAAGGAAATTAAAACCCAACCAAATGGATATATTCCATTTGCAAGAGTCCTTGTTGTCCCATATTTTTTGACTTTTGGTTTTCTGTTATCCCAGGTAATGCACTCTATATGAGAAAAATGACCAATTCTTAAAAGTGCTGTATTTTTATTCTTATCTATTTCTTTTTTGATTTGATCAAAGAGATTTTTCATACTGTTTTTTATAGAAATTAAATTAGGTGTGTCATAAAATTTAAGCTCATTCTTATATCTTGAAATATAAAAGTCGTTTATCTTCTCAATAAGCCATTCCAAACCAAAATTTTTAATTTCTCTTTTTACATGCTTCTTTTTCCATTCAAGATCCTTGAAATCTCCAATCACACACTTTGTTTTTACTTCAAGCTTTTCCCCAAAGCTCAGAGATTTTGTTGCTTCTGCAAAATTCTTTGGGGTAGGGGACTTCTTACCTTTATATATTTCTTGAGGCTCAACAATAAAGGTGGAATCTTTTGGTAAGATACAGTCTGAAATTTTTAAATATTTAAATACATCAAATTTAGGTTCACCAAATATCAGTTTATTATACTCTCTATAACATCTATCTCTTTTATTTCTTTTTTTAGCACATAAAGCTTCTGCTTCCTTTTCTACGAAAGGATATACATAATTTCCTATAGCTGTTCTGATACTTCCTTTTACTGAAGATGCGGGAAGGTATGGAGAAAAATCTGTTTTACTTCTTGGAAAAAGATTCACAATAAGCTGATGTTCTTCTCTCTTTCCTGCTAAAATTTCACTATAAATGGAATTGAAGCGAGATGAACTAATTTCTATTTTATAAAGACAGAAATTAGATGTATCTTCCGCTTTAGCAATAAGTTTTCTTAAAAGCAAATAATCGAATCTTTTTAATGCATCTTGGATGTTAGAATCAGTAATATTTTTTTGAAGCCATCTTTCAATATCTAAGAAGAATAAATAGTTTTTGCCATTTTCTCTTCTTACTACATAAGAAAGCGCATCTAACTCATAGCCACTTCCAATGAATACAGGTGTTAAAAATTTTATTTTTAAAGTATAGATCTCCACAGTTAGTTCTCCATTTTATAAGATAAATTAAGATAAAACGGCACAAAAAGGCCATATCCATAATGACATATATTTTTATCCTGATGCACTTCTTTAAGAAGTGAACCTTTTGGAGGAGTTTCAGTTTGAAAAACCGCGCCCGGTTCAAGCATAATCAAAGGTTTTTTAAAAGGATTTACTTTTCCGCCTGTAGGAGAATAGACAGCATAATCACCACCTAATTTTCCAAATTTTAAAGTTGGCTTATATAAGGCATTGGATAAAGGAAGACGCTCAAAACCCAGAAGAGAAATACTCATCCATGAATTTGCATTATCTAAGTGGAAAAGAGAAGTATCAAAGGAATTATCCTCAGAAATTTTAATATGACCTGCTCCAGTAGATTTATCCTTACCGAATCCTGTAGCTTCTATATAATCTTTCCATATCTTATCCCATAAAGACTTTACTTCTTGATCCTTAAACCAAACATAAAGGTCAAATTCAGCTTCAGGTGGTGCCCACCATTCTCTTTCAAAATAAAGTCCACCTTCTTCCATAACAATTCCTTCATTTCGAGATATAGTGGTATGAGGATGTATTGATTGATAGAGTAAATTATCTCTATCTTTCTTTGGCTCGTTTATCAAAGCAACTGTCAAGGAATATTCATCAAGCTCTTTTCTTAATCTTTGCCATATGTCTATAGAGATAAAAGATCTTTTACGGACAGATTTTATTTCTACAAGTCCTATAAATAATGCTTGCTGTTCATTATCAGCTTTTGTCTTGCCAATTTGATAGGCAATATTCCTTAATTGAGTCTTGGACATAGGAGGAAGTACAGGCATTGGAAGACAGTCTTTAGGAAACCCACATGAAATTTTTATCAGAGGCTCTTTTGCCATATATTTTAAGAATGAAATAAGTTTTTCTTCTCCAAATAGATACTTTATCCCCCAACATAAATGCCCAAATATAGTATCAGACTGCAAGGGTGTCCTAAGTCTTGAAAGCAGTTTTATTCTATATTTTCTAAACATAACTTTACCCTTAAAAAGTCATTTAAATTTTCTTCTTCATCTTCTTTATTGCTATCTTTTGATATCGTTATCTTGCTAAATTCTATGTGACCACATCCTCTTGAGCCATTACCCCCAAGTGCATCTAATTGTAAAAGTGCCATTCCTTGTTTAATTAAAGAGAGTATCTCATCTTCATTATCTTGATCATAAATTCTGACACTCATGTTAAACTCAAACTCTACCCCTGCTGGAACTCTTTCCAAAGGTCTTGGATGTTCAGCAGTTCCTGTGATTCTATTAATAGTATTTTCATATTTTATCTCAAGAGAAAGCTCACCATTCTTAAATTTTTCTTTCCATTCTTCTGTCATAAAAGCATCTCTTACAAGAAGTCTCGTAGGTCCTGCTTCACCGCTTTTGTTTGAGGCACCAACACCAAATACTTTACATATTAAACAGTTACCACAATTACATGGTCCCCCGTAATTTTTAGCGTTAAGATCATTAATAAATTTTCCATATTTCAGCTCTAACAAAGATCTAATTTTTCCTTTGAGAGAGGATCCAGGAATATATGGTTCCCCAGTAATTGGATGTTTTATAATCGGTTGATCAAGGCCACCAATTTCTAATGCAGAATCTCCTGCACCAATATGAAGACCACTAAGAAGCTTTATTATTCCACTTATTTTTATTATTTCTTTTAGCTTCATAAATTAAGCCTCCTAAATTAATCTATTTTCAAACCAGCTTTTTTAGCCTCATAATAATAATGACCAACAACTGCTTCAAAATATTTGGCAAATTCTTCAAATTGTTTGCCAGAATTTATTGACCGTACTGAATTTTCTAAAAACTCTCTGAACTTATCAGGGATTTTCCCTCTTTCCCAAGTATAATTCGCATTTACTGCTAACATTCCAAGCATAGGTTCTATTTCATTAAAAGCCTCATCTTCCCCTTTTTCTCGAGCTAAAAGTTTATATTTCCTTTCAAGTCTCTTTACTTCACCAAAAAAGCGTCTCAATTGACTGGAAGTTAAAGGTCTTTTTCTGTCAGTGATAAATTTACAAGCTTGATTTTTTGCTTCATTTAGGAGTTTTTCTTTAGTTAGCATTACTTTTCCTCCTTTTTAAACCGTCTTATTGCGTATAGGGCATATTGAATGCCCACAATGTTATTCCCTATTTTTTTATTTTCTCTGAATGGATTCAATCTATTTAAGATATATTCAACCTCATCCTTATTAACAATTTCGCCCTCTTTATTCGTCTGAATGAGATTTCTGGCTATATCATATAGGGCATGGGAATAAAACAGAAGATCATTTAAACTAACTTCAGTAGCTTCTTCACATCTTTTGGCAGATTTTACATAATTTAACAATCTATATATAAATCCCCTGTTAATCTTAGACTCCAATACCTTTTTCTCAAGCCATTTTCCAAACTCAACCTGGTCTTTTAATTCATCCCAAGAAAGCACCTGATCAAATATACACACACCATCCTTTATCAAAACAGAACCTTCCCTTCTTTCCTTTGCTTTGTCTAAAAGTTCTTCTGCTTCTCTTGCAGCTCTTCTCACTGGATACTTTGATCTCATAATATAAAACCCGCATGAAATGGATATATCTTTGTTATTAGCACAGAATTTTTTAAATTCATTTCTTATTTCCAAAGCAAAATCTATGCTTTGATGCCATGGACCAATTAAAAAAAGATCATCTCCTCCTGCAAATACAACATATATATCTCTGTATTTTTGAGAACTTTTTATCTTTTCAACAAGATAGCCAGAAAAAAAGGCATTTAGCATCCTTGAAAGAGAAGCATATCTTGAAAGAGATAGTCTATTTTGAAGACCTATACTGAATATAAGCCCGAGATTATCCACATCTGCTTTAAGAACACATAAAAAATTTTTTCCAAGAACTTCATCTCCAGCCTTTTTTAAGGCAGAATAAGAAATAAGTTCGAGAGTTTTTGGTTTTCCTATAAGCTCTTGTTTTTCTTCTGTCTCTAATTCTTCTATAGCTGTTTTTAGGAATAATTCATCTTCAAGCTCTTCTTCTTGTATCTTTGGAAGATAGCTTGCAAGCCACATTGTAGCGTACTTCTGAGCATCTTCTCTTATTCCATATACGAGATCCATCTTATTAGGATAGAAATCATCTTTCTCTTTTAGCAAAACTTTTATATCTTCAAATAATGGGATTCCAGTTATTCTGTTAAAAACAATATATTTAGTTTTTGGAAGCTTTTCCCCTATTGTTTTTTGATGATTGCAGATGGAGCAGATGTTTTCTTCTTCTGCAGGATGAATACCGCATATATCACATACTCCATTCTGAGAAAACTTGTCATAATCAAATCCTATTACTGAGCCTGAACTTGTAAGATAATTAAATAACTTTCTATTCTTCTGCATCTCCAATAATTGATTTAATTCATCCAAGGTATAAGAAAAGTTTTTTAAAAGCAGTTCCTTTTCAGTTGTTTCTTTTTGAGCAAAGCTGATAGTAAGAATTCCTTTGAATTTTCTTACAAAGAACTCATCTATTTTATTCAGTAACTTATAAATAAATTCTTTAACATTATCAGTATTTGGTAAAAGAAGAATAAATTTGCCAGCTGAATCCATAATTAATGCAGGATAATAGAGTTCAATCTCATTTAAGATATGAAGGACAATTGACCTTGTAAGAAGTTGAAGATAAAAAGAACGACCTCTAATTAATTTTGTAAGTCCTTTTCCTGTTTCTGAAACACCGAATATATACCTCTGAATTCCAGATAAATCCGCACCTAATAGAATAAAACTTTTATTATCTGTAGGGTTAAGTTCTATTTGTTTGCCTGTTTCCTGATGATAAATCCATAAAGCTTGAGCTACAGAAGCAGTAACTACAAGATGATCATATAGAGATATATCTGGCACTGTTTTGTAAGATGAAGATGGAATACACCACATATATTTTTCGAATATCCTAAGTATCCACGAAATATAATGAGTAAAATTCAGTTCTTTTAGCTGTTCAGTATAGGTGTTTAATTCATCTACAAATTTCTTATACAAATCTTTATATTCTTGAACAAAAATATCTTTTTTCTCATATTTTTCTTGCGGCTCCATATCCACTGGAAATATTCTTTTGTCAAATAAAAAAGGTGAAAGCAACATTCTTTTCAGTCCATCAAAATCTTTATCCAACAAACTTTTTAATCTAACTTCTTCAAATATACTTATAAGCCTTGCTTTTCTAAATTCTTCTATAGCAGGTGTTTCTATTCTATCAATACCTGAGGCAAGACGATCAGCTTTACTTATACAATATTGATCAAGACGATTTGCAAAAGGATTATGATGAATAGATGCAAGAAGTGCAATATCTTCACGTCTATGTTCTAAATCCTTAGGTAATGGCAATATATTTTTTACAAAGTAATCGGTATACAAAACATGCCAATGGCTGGTTCGTTTTTTAAAATCTTGAGGTTGAAGAAATAAATCCTCAGGACTTTTTTCTGCTTTTGCTCTTTGTGCAAATTTACCTACATCATGCACAAGAGATGCTAAAATAATCAACTTTAGTTGTTCCTTTTCTACCTCATTCATCTATTTTCCCCTATTTTTTTTGTGGATATCAAAGAAGCAATATACACATTTAACAAATTGAAGAGCTTTTTTACAATTTATAAGTGCCATCTCAAGCTCTAAACTACCATAGATGATCCTTCTTTGCTTTAGATCAATTATCAGTTTTTTTCATCCTTCTTTTACCAGTGAAAGCATCAAAGTACTTGGATTTTTTTACTTTATTCTAAAAGCTCTAACCTTATCTTTCCAAGACCAAAGGAAGTCTGTTTTCCAATATGAAGTTTTTCACAAAGCTGAATAAGAGGCACAAACTCACCTATATCTCCCTCATAAGTTATAGAGCCTAC
>JAMOPG010000211.1 GCA_027064715.1 Desulfobacterales bacterium | reverse complement strand
GGTATATCTCCTTTTCTCTCCCTTAATGGAGGGATTTGTATTTCTGCTGTTTTCAGAAAATAGAAAAGCCCTTTGTGAAAGGCTGATTCAGAAGCAATCTTTTCTATAGGCCTTTCTGTTATAGCTATTAGTTGAAAATCAGGCTTTTTTTCTTTTTGAAGGACCTTCCAGAGTTCAATTTGAGATCTTAAAGGCAAAAGAGCTATATCTCCTATCACCAGAATCCCTTTGTGTGCCTGATAGATGGCACCTGGTGGGTCTTTGGAAAAAAGTGCCTTCTGTACTTCTTCTTCTGAAAGACTTAAAGGATTAAACTCCACAAACGGTCCATCTTTTCTTCTTCCTTTGGTGTGGATAGCCTTAGCTATATGATGCTTTCCTACACCGGTTTCGCCTCTTAAAAGCAGGGGAATACCTTCCTGAGCCACAAATCCCACCTGCTTTTTTATAAGAATCATCTTGGGATCATCTCCTATGATCTCAGTTGGGCCATCTCTTTTCACAAGCTCTTTTAATCGCCTTTCTACCTCCATCTCCTTCAAGATATGTTCGCAGATGAGGGCAATCTCTCTGGGTGGATTTTTATCTTTCTCCAAGAAGGTCTTTGCTCCCATCTGAAGGGCATCAACAGCTGTGGCAATATCCCCGTATGCAGAGATCACAAGAACAGTGGTGCTGGGATCCTCTTCTTTTATGTATTTCAGGAGATCCAGGCCTTCTTTTCCTTTCTTAAGCTTTAAGTCTAAAAATAATATCATAGAAAAAGAGAACAAATTGGGAGAAAAATTTTTCTACTGAGTAGATTTTTTGAACTTGTCCCAATCTTTCTATATATTTTGCTATGTGATTAGCATATTGTACGTCATCGTCAACTATATGTGTCATTTTGTTACATAACATAATGAACTTTTTCACTTTTTTTCTTGACAAAATAAGTTTTCAGAGTAAATATCCCAAAATAGGATAATGAAGTTACCTCGATTATTGTTTAAAGAACAAAAATTAGAAGATATTCTAAGGCAAATAAGTGATAAAGATACTATAGTAATCGCTGATGATTATAACTTCGAAATTATAAAAGATATTGACTTCGAGAGAAGAGACATAATTCGAATAGAAAAGGCTTCGAAAAAAGAGGTAGAAAAAGTTAAAAAGAATACTAATTATATCACAATTATTGGAATTGGTGGTTGTAGTGCTTTAGACTTTGCAAGAGCTTGTGGTAAAGAAGGATGTAATTTTTGTGCTATACCTTCTATTTTGTCCACAGCTTGTATAAGTGTCAATAAGAGCATCCTTTATGAGAATGATCACCCCATAGTTAAAACCACTTTGTCTCCAAAGGAAGTAATAATAAGTTGGCCTTTAATCACATCTACTGAAGCATCTGAGCTAAAAAAATGGTCTGCTTCAGGTTTTGGAGACCTTTTTGCTAAAATAAGTGCAATCGTTGATTTCATTTACAGAGAAGGAAAAATTTCTGAAGACAAAATCACTTATACTTTAATCGAAGAATTTATTAGCTGGAATAACCTATTAAATCTTTTGCAAATTCTTAACTGGGTAAATGAAAAATTCGAAACATACGATAAAGATACTTTAAAAAAACTTGCTATTTGGTTATATAGGGTTGGTTTAGAAAATATCTTACAAAATTCAACACTTAGTACTGCAGGTGAACATCAGCTGTACTATAAGATGCAGGAGCAGCAGAAATATGATAGAAGGTTGCCAACTCACGGTCAATTAGTTAGTATTGGAACACTAATTACAGCAAAGATAATTGAAAAAAAAGCAAAGGAAGACATTCTGTTTAAGAAGCTAAAAAGGGCATATAAAAAATTAGGTCTACCTGTAACTTATAAAGACTTAAGTAACATACATGTTGAAAAAAACCATATAGTAGCTGGGATAAAAGCAATGGAAAAACAATATTTCTTTCTAAGCACTTTTTTTGATGAGAAGTTGCTTGATGAGACCTATAAAGAATAAGTTATCTCATTTTTTTGATCATAGAAAGCTTTGTTTAGTGCTGAAAGAAATAAGATTAAGGCATAGAAAAGGATACGATTCGTTATTACAACACATTGTTGGTCAAATACGAGCTTATTTCGTTTCAAATGAGAAACCTAAATTGATAATCGGTATATCTGGTGGAATAGATTCAACAGTTACAGCATATCTGGCCACCTTAGCTGTTGGCTCTGACAATGTAGTATTGGTAAACCTTCCTATGGAAAAAAATGAAGAAAGTACATACAGAGCTGAACTTGTTGCAAGAAATCTGAAGATAGAAAAATTTTTTAAGGTATACATTGGCAACCTTATAAATGAAGAAATAAAAATCTTGAATAGTCTAAAGTCTCAAAATTTACGAATCAATGTTAATGAGGAAAAGCGAACTCTTATAGAGAAAATCAGAATCGGCAACTTAGCGTCTAGATTGAGAGTTGCTTTCCTCTATGATTTTTCAAAATCTTTTAAAGGAAGAGTTTTGGGTTCTGGCAACAAAATTGAGTTATTCCAAGGCTTCTTGGCAAAATATGGTACTCCATTTTCGTATGACTATGGAATATTAGATGAACTTTATAAAGTAGATGTGTATGAACTCGCTGAAATTTTAGGTGTGCCCAAATTAATAATTGATTCCGTGCCTACTACTGGCTACTACAAAGGACAAACACATGAAAAGGAATTAGGAGCAACATTGGAAGAGCAAGATGCAATTATCTATTTGTTATTTGAAAAAAAATACTCTCCAGAAATAATTTCAACAGAATACTGTGTTAGAAAGGAATTTATTGAACTGACTCTTAACAGATATAAAAACTCTTTACACAAACTGAAATTAATATTAAAACAGCCCCATGTAAAGATAAAATAATACATGTTACCTTTTAAGCCACATAGAATTTTAATAGTTGGAACAGGTAGTGGTCGCGACATAGTAGCCTCTGTTCTTATACAAGAATTATTTTTAGATAAATCAGTGGAAGTTGATATTGCAGGTTTCTTAACTCCCTGGGCAATACATTTTTTTGATGAACATATTGAGCCCCCAATTATTAATTTGAACGAAACAAAATCCACTAAATTTAAAAAAGTTATTATATCCGAGAACAAAGAAGTAAAGGGTTTCTTTGAACCACTTTTAGTCGATATCTTTAAAAAATTTGAAGTTAGAGTAAACAATATTTATCTTTTATCTCTTCATTATGGATTTGTGAAATTATTTAATGAACTTGTCTATCTAGTTGACAAAAATAGATATGATGCAGTATTAGCCGTAGATGTAGGAGGAGATATCTTAGCTACCAGTGAAGACTACCAAAGTGTTTTAACTCCATTAGTTGATTGGAATTGTTTAACTCTACTATGTAAGCTGTCTAAAGAGTTAGCTCTGTATCTAGCGGTAGTCAGCCCCGGGGTCTGTGGAGAAATTACACTATACAGACTATACAAAATAATAGAACAAATAAAGAATTTGGGTTTCTTTGTAAAAAGAGTAAAATTCAATAAAACTCACAAATCATATCAAAAATTTAATAGCGTAAACAAAGAAATTAATGCTTTAACAGGAGCTTATAGTCACACTTTTTATATCATAAACAAGGTCGTAGAGAGTTGTCTAAAAAGTAAGTTTCTTAAAATGACCTATAAAAAAAAGTATCAAATCAAAGATATGTCTTTTGAGGCACTTTTTGAGAGGGTTTTAGATGTTGATCTAATTCAATCAGTTTACTTTTTTAACATCAGAGAACTTAATCGAATAAGGCCACATTTTAAGGAACACTACTATAGTAATCTTATCTTAGCATTCAAAAAATTAAGACAATTAGGAGTCTGTGGCACAGAGATTGATCTTTGTGCAGTCCCTGAAAACCTTAACACTAAAAAATTAACCTATTTGTTAACACCTTGTTGCTATGTCTCTGAGAAATTAAGAGAAGAGATGATTTATCGTGGAGTTGAACTATCTGTCATCAATAAAAAAATACATAAGATGTTGCTTCTCAGATCAGATTTAGATAGAATCAGTTTCAAAAAAGTTAAAAGTTTTTTTGAATTTTATCCGTGTAATAAGCATGTTATCATGCTTTTGAAAAAATAAATTATTCCTGTATTACACAATTGTTATTGTGTTTTGGATAACTAAAAATCGTGATAGAAGAAGTTATTTAAACCATTATAATGGAAATTAATACTGAGAGATCAGCAATTCTCGGTGAGGTTGTAGAGGTAGTATTTACAAGGCAACCCACAAAAATGGCAATTATTTTTTCGTAAAATTTGTTAAAAAAAGAGATATGGAGAAGTCATCTAAATGGTTATTATAAAAGAATAAAAGCAATAAAAGTAATTTGTTTTTCACCGAGAGTTGCTGGTGAGAGATATTTTAAATTGTAAATTATATTTAAACATGTAATATGTTATTAATAATTAAGTAGTTGGAGGGAATAATGAAATTAAATCATTGTTGCAGATGGATACTACTTGCCATCAGCGCGGTAACGACTGTAGTAACTGTATTTATTCTCGGATGTGGTAAAGGGAGTCATATATACATAGCTGGTAATTTGCCACTTAGTGGACCTATAGCTATATTTAGTGGAAAGTACCCTCTGGGGTTCAAACTTGGCATTGAAGATGCCTGTAAGAAATTGGGTATCAGTGTAAGTAAATTTAAACTCGATTTTCAAGATAATCAAGGAAAACCCACGATGGCCGCTGCCGTGATGAGAAAACAGCTTTTAATGAATCCTCAAATATATATCTCAGGGACTTCTCAAATGTCAGAGGCTATAATTCCTGAGGTTTCTAAAAGAAACATTCCACATTTTTTGGTTTCTTTCGACACCAACTTAAATGAAAAATATTCTACTGCTATAACAATCTTGCCTAATTTTAAGCTAGAAGCTCCCCTTTTTGTAAGATTTATTGTTCAGAATCATGCGCGTAAAGTTTTCTTTTTTACTCCTAATCTTAAAGCCTACTTAGAGCAGTCCAATTTTTTTATTCTTCCTGAGCTAAAAAAGAGAAACATAGAATATAAACGTGAACTTTTCGATTTTCATCAGAGAGACTTTAGATCCTTAGTTATCAAAGCTATTAATTATCATCCAGATGTTATAATAGTAAGCGGATATGCTTTTCATGTTTATCCTATCATTAAACTCTTGAAACAATATAACATTCAGAAAAGATGTTCCATTATGGCTACATTAGATTACATAGATCTTATCCATAAAAAAAAATACGAAGATATAAAAGGGGTAGCTTTTACCTCGCCCCTTTGTGAAATACCTGGTAGAAATAAACAATTTGATAAATGGAAGGAAAGATTTAAGTCAATATTTAAAAGAGAACCCAGTTATGTAGATGCTTATGCCTACGACACAGCATGGATTATTGTTGCTACATATAAAAAATTTGGCAATATAACTGTTCAGAACATAATAAAGGTTCTTCCTTTTGATGGAATTGTGGGTAGAATAACAATTGATGAGAACAGAGTTCTAAATTCCACTCTAGTAATCGGATATCTTTCTGAAGATGGCAGGATAACTCAATGGAAACCAGAGAATAGAAAATTCTTATTAGAAAGGAGAGAAAAATAATGGGAGCTGTTAATCTCCAAGAGATACTCTACAAGGCTCGTAAATACTCAGAATTTTATCTAACCAAGTTAAAAGATACAAAAGAGCTACTTAATCCTGATTATCAAACCGGCATTTACACATATGAAGCAGTAGAATCCCTTAAAAGTAAGAAGATTGAAGAACTGGAAATATTAGAATTAGAAAAATATTGGTTTTGGCCATTTTTATTTTTAATTGACAAAGAAGAATTCAAACAAATTTGTTCTTGGATTTGCTTGGGGTTATTTGAAGGAGAAGAAGAAAAACACTGGTTGTATTTTTGTGATCAGAACCTTTTAAAGGAGGTATTATTTTGCTTTAGTTTAATAGGAAATCCTCTTTATGAAGAGATAATGAACCAGCACTTAATCCTCTCATATCCCTTGCTAAAAAAAATCCAAAAAATTAAAAAAGATAATGTAGGTTATCCACTTCTTATTCCTCTTAAGTCTTTAAATGCCGACGAAGTTACTGGTTTAGCTCCTTGTTATTTTATATCTTACTCAAACAACATAAAGTTTTCAAAAATAGAAATGATTATTTCTCCAGACACAAGTTCGTATTATCATAAATTTGTTACTCATAATAGCTATGATAAGTATTTTTCAACACAGGAAGGTAACACCTTTACTTTTAACATAAAATTTATTCCTTTATCACAGAAATGTGAAAAAATTAATTTAAGCATAGAACCCCGTAAACTATATAACTATCTTATGTGGATGAGCTTATCAGCCAGAAATGAAGGTCGGTTAATCTTAACCGTTCCAGGCTGGCGTATACCGTATGATATAAAGTCTTCGGTAGCTGTAATCTGTTTAAATAATTATGATACCAAACTGATCCAAAAAATAATATCAGCTGTTCAAATTATAAACAGCTATTTTCCTTATCAAGCTGTGGCGTTTTACCATAAAAAGGTTCAATATTACGCTCTGTGCTCTGCTATTGCCGCAATTATGTCAAGGAATATGAGCCATAATATTGGAAGTCATGTGCTGGCTTATTTGAGGATGGAGAAGCTGTTTGAGCTTGCAGTTAAATTTGTAAACAAAGATGATGGAGAAAGCATCAACAAAATAAAGGGCTTGATTAATGAGATTGGTCAATATGGAAATAGAGTCCAATCTTTCTGTAATAAGCTTAGAAATGCTAACAACGGAGTTAAAAAA